>JAMLGR010000004.1 GCA_023957775.1 Fimbriimonadaceae bacterium
CCCCCCCCGCGCCTCTGCGTGAGCCCCCCCTTGCGCCCTTTGCGTTCCTTGCGTGAAACTCCCCCCTTGCGCCCTTTGCGTTCCTTGCGTGAAACACCCCCCGCGCCTCTGCGCCTCTGCGTGAAACCCACCCCCGCCTTTGGCCCAGCGCCTCTTTCCTTGTAGAATCCTAGTAAGACTTGCAGGTGCGTTGGACCTGGTGTGGAGGTGTCCTTACGATGAAGCGTCCCGTGGTGAAAGGAATCGTGCTCGCACTCGTGGCGAGCGTCGCCGGAGCCGGTTGGCTGGCTGCCCGCGAGGCTTCCCAGGACCCGAGCCAGGGGTTGGCTGCACCCGCCTCGGCGGTCGCCCAAACGGGGCTCTTGCCCGTATTCGGAGTCGCGGTGGACATCGACACCAGCCAAGTCGACGGCTCGGCGTTCCCGAGCACGCTGCCCAATTTCGGCGTCGGCGACGGGTTGCAGAGTCTGTGGGACACCTACCTTCACTCGTGCGGCTTCAATACCTTGCGGTTCGAACTCGATGTGCGCGACCCCGACGGGACGGAGAGCGCGCGGCTGGCCAACCTTTGCCTCTGGGCCAAGCAGACAGGGGTGCGCCTCGTCCCGGTGCTGATCGGCTCGAACGAGGGCGAGCCGCTCCTCATCGACTTCGCCGCCCAGTCGTCGAAGTTCGTCGGCGCGGTGGCCGCCCGCTTCAAGGGAGCCGACGAATCCCAGCTCGACGCCTACGCCCAGATTCTGGCGTTCCAGCTTGAAAAGCCGTTGAACCATCCGGCGATGCATGGCGTCGCGGACGAAGTCTCCATCGGCGAAATCAAGACCGCCGCGGCGTCCATACGAGCGGCGGAAAGCGCGGCTTTTGAAGGTATGCAGGTCGCACCCACGCCGATGATCGTCCCCGCGTCGTTCGACGCCGAACTCGTGAAGGTGGGAGCGATCGTGGGCGCGCAACTGACCGACGACGCCTACCAGCAGGCCTATGCGCGCCTGGTGGAGTACACGGGTTCCTACGCCGGCGTGCCGGAGGTCGGGCTCGTCTCGGTCGAGTGGTTCCCAGGTTCGGTGACGCCCGAGGCCGTCGAACGACTCCCGGACTTTGTGCGCGCGATGAGCGCGGATCTTCAGGGCAAGATGCTCGTGCTCGCTACGGGCTACTCGTCCGCGTTCGTGCCGGAAGGAGACCAGGCGCGGTATTACGCGCTCGCCCTCGGCAACCTAGCCGACTACCGCGCGGGCGAAGGCGTCGATTGCCCGTTCATCGGGGTGCTGTGGAACACGGCCCTCGACACGGGATCTTCGAATCTGGCCCCTCCCTCAGAGACGACGCTCACCGATATGGCGGGATGGGATTGGGCCTCCAAGGCGGGAGAGGTCGCCCAGATGTGGACGGATCCCTCCAAAGGCTCGCCCGAGCTGCAGTGGTGGGAGAAGAAGGTTGAGGGCGGGTACGGACTCGTGGGGGTCGCTCCCGACGGGGGCCAGCTCGAACCCAAGCAGGCGTTCGAAGCCCTGACCGAGGCGCAGACGGCCATCGCCGAAGCGGCGGTGACGACGGGTGCGACCGAGACGGCGGACCAACTTGCCCAGGCGCAGATGGACCAGTACTACGGCCAGGCCCAGGGAGGCGATGCCGGAGGAGGCGGGGGACTCGGCAGCACCGGCAACTCGATCGTCAACGACCTCAAGAACACGCTGCAGCAGGCCCTGAACGACATCGTCGGCGCCTACGTGCAGAAGGTGAAGGATAAGATCCTCGGCGTGGCCCAAGGGATTTCTGGCACGGGCGACGCGGGCTACGGGGGCTACGGCGGCTACGGCGGCTATACCGATACGTCCGGCTACGGCTACGACACGGGCGGAACGACCGGTGGCGGCGGCGGAACCGGCGGTGGCGGCGGAACGGGCTACGGAGGTGCCGATCTGAAGATCGAGGGCACCGTCAATCCGCCCGTGGGAGCAGCGGTCGGTGCGACGTCGTCGATCAGCGTATCGATGTTCAACGCGGGTTCGACCGACGCCTACAACGCCACGGCCTACCTCGTGGATTCGCAGGGTTACGGGCTGGGTCAATCCACTCCGACGACGGTCACGCCGGGTGGCGTCGGTTACGCAACGATCGAATGGGATCCCTACGAAGAGGGCAACGTGACGGGAGCGAAGATCCTCCTGTACTGCGACAACGAACTCAACCCCGCCGACAACGAACAGGCGATGCCCACGATCCCGGTCGCCGCGGCGCCCAACCAAGGCGGCGGTGGCGGGGGCCAAGGCGGCGGAGGCGGCCAAGGCGGCGGTTGGGCCTTGGAGGGCATCCAGGCGGGCGCGATCAACCCCGGTTTGCTGCAGGCCCTCAAGAAGCAGGTCTCGCCCGGATTCCCCGAGATCGGGACGATCCAGATCGGATCGGGCGTGATTTTGGGCGTCCTGAAGGATCCGCCCCTGGAACTCTCGCCCGGCGAGCAGAACCCGACCCGCTCGGCGGGGCGCTTGCGGTTCCTCGCGAAGAAGGCGCTGCCGCTCAACGTTCCGGTGACGAACAAGTTCTTCAAGCCGATCGAGAGCCTCAGCGCCGCGTGCTACGTCAACGGCAAACAGGTTGCGGCGAAGCAGATCGGCACGTTGCTTCCCGGCCAGCGGCGCACCATCCTGTTCTCCGAGTGGACCCCGCCCAGTAAGGGCACGTACACGGTCGAACTGCGCATGCAGTGCCTGGGCACCACGCGCAAGGTGCTCCGCGCCACGATCTCCGGACCGGTCCTCGTGGAGGAAGAGGAGAAGATCGAGTCGTTCGTGAGGCCGGGGCAACGCTCGGCCGGCCCCCCTTCGACGCGAATGGTCGCGCCACTGGCTCCAGCCATCGGCGCTTCGATCGGCCGGCCAAGCGTGCGTGTAGCGCTCCCTACAGGACTGAAGCTCCAGGTGGGGCCCGACGACATCCGGCTCACGCCGTTCCCCGTGGCCGGGGGGACGCCGATGCAGGTGTCGGTCAACGTTCAGAACTTGGGAACCGCGCCGGCCCGCGACGCGACCGTCGAGGCGTTCCTCGACAACGCGTCGCTCGGGAAGGTGACGGTCGACGTCCTGGCGGGTCGCCCCGCAAGCGCAGGCGGGTTCAAATCGTGGGCCGCCGTCGCCGGTCGGCACGTCGCCCGCGTCGTGGTTACGGCGGGCGGGACGCGCGTCGAGGCTGCGCGGCCGTTCGAGGTTCGCGAGGCGCTGGCGCGCCCGTCGCTGATCCGAACCCCTGTTCGGATCGTGCCTCCCAGCACCGGCATGCGGGCGGCCGTTCCCGCGCGCATCGCCGTCACGCCCCTGGACATCCACTTCGCCCCACCGGTCCTGGCGCCCGGCGCCGAGGCGGACATCAGCGTCAACGTGCGCAACGTGGGCGGCGCCCCGGCTCAGGGAATCCAGGTCGAGGCGTTCGCCGACCAGACGAGTTTGGGCACGAAGACGTTGAGTCTCGCGCCGGGAGCCTCCGGTGTCGCGCGAGGGTTCGACACGTGGGAAGCCAAGGCGGGCAGCCACTCGATCCGTGTGGTGGCGACGTTGGGTTCGCAAAAGCAGGAGGCAACGAAGGCGGTCATGGTCGGCACCTTGCGCATCACGCGCCCGCCCCTGACGGTCCCGGTCCGCACCCTTCCCACACGGACGACGCTTCCGCGCCCTGCGTTGAGTCTTGCCGAGATCGTCGCCAATCCCACGGCCCCCAAGAGCGGGGACAAGGTGCGGTTCGCCGTGTCGGTGCGGAACACCGGCCGCGAAGCGGTCGCCGGCGTCAAAGTCGAGTTCTTCGTGGATGCGGCCAAGATCGGCGAACAGACCATCCGGTCCATTCCAGGCGGTGGTACCGCAAAGGTGGAAGGGTTCCCGCAGTGGACCGCTGCGTCCGGGCGCCACACGCTTCGGGCCGTGGCCGCGGTGGGGTTGACCCGCACCTTCTCGACGCAGGTGTTGGACGTCGCCGGGGGACGCATCGGCATTCGCACGCCGGTGCTTTTGCCGCCCGATCTGGCTCCTGCGATCTCCTTCAGTCCAGGCAGCCCGAAGGTCGGCGATCCCGTGACAGTGACGGTGCGCGTGCAGAACCTCGGCCGCGGGGCCGCCAAGGGAGCGCGGCTCACGGCGCTGCTGGTGAACGAGGCCGACGGCAAACCCATCGCGGGGCCCCCGCCGGCCACGGTGGACATCGGCGCCGGCCAGACCTACAACTGGACGTTCCGCGTCCTTGCGCCCGGCGTGTCCAGGGTGAAGGTGTCCGTCTCCGCCGCGGTGGGCGGGGATGCGAACGCAAGGAACAATGGAGCGTCCCAGTCGATCGCGTTTGCACCTGGGAGGCTCCCCATCCAGCTCCCCCCCAGCGTGGACTTGGGGGTCCAACTCTCGGTTCTCGCCCGGAGCCCCAAGGTCGGCGATCGCATCAACTTCACCGTGACGGTGACCAACTCGAGCGAAGCCGACGCCAAGGGGGTCCGTCTGGCGCTCGCCGTGCGGACGAACACTGGAACCGCCTTGAGGTTGCCGGTCCCGGCTCCGTTCGACGTGCCCGCCGGAAAGTCGAGCGTGCAGCGGTTCACGATCGTGGTGCCGGCGTGCAGTTCGCTGATCTTCAGCGCCACGTCGCAGTACGTCGGAGATCGGAACGCGCGCAACAACCAGGCCCAAGCAACGGTCCCGATCGGCCGCTAAGCCCCCCTAGGGGGGTGCTGAAGACGGTTGCCCGGGGTCGAGCGCAGCGAGACCCCGGGTTCAAAAGGGGTGGACCCGGAGCACCGCGGAAGGGTGCTCGTCGGGTGCTCGTCGGGTGCCACGCCCGCTTGGCGGGCGTGAGACCTACGTTTTCGGCTCAGCACGCCTGTCCAGCAGGCGTGGCACCCGATGAGCACCAGGAGCCCTGCAACCAGTCTCTTCAGCACGCCTGTCCAGCAGGCGTGGCACCCGATGAACACCAGGAGCCCTGCAACCAGTCTCTTCAGCACGCCTGTCCAGCAGGCGTGACACCAATTTCACCGGCGCTGGGGATCGGTGCGTTGGATCGCGACTTTGTACACACCCGTTCCTCCCATGATCAGGAGCGGTGCGAAGAGGATGCTGCCGGGAACGTTGGCCACTTCGAACCGAACATGTTCGCCCTCCAGCAGCTCGAATTCGGCGCGCCGCGTGTACAGCCGGTTCGTGACCTTGATCTGATGCGAACCGGGAAGCAGGCGGACTTGGACGCCTTCTCCGTACAGCAGCGTGATCTCCTCCAGCTCGTCGACGCGCACATACAGGTCGCGCATCCCGATGTCGCGGTCGGAGGTGCGGTCCACCACGAGGGTGCCGGCGGTCAATCCCTCGGGCGCGTCCATCGGGCTATTGTGCCGCTTCCGTCGAGGGGAGTTCGAGGCGGTAGTGCACGCACGTTGCCGAGTGGGGTCCCAGAAACAGGGTTCCCGTGCCGATCGGCTCGCACCCCATGGCCTCGTAGAAGCGGCACGAGTTCGCGCCCGCAAGCGTCCAGACGTTGACGGCAGAGATGCCTCGCTTGCGGAAGATTGCGATCGCGTGTTCCCACAACGCCTGGCCGACTCCCTGCCCTTGCCTCGATGGGGAGACGTAGAGCGAGCGCACCTCGCCTTCGCCGCCCGCGTAGGTACCGAGGCCGATGAAGCCGACCGCTTCGCCGTCCAACTCCGCGACGAAGCGGTCGAGCCGTTCGCCGCGCTGCGTCCAGTAGTCGCATGTGACGTCGAGGTGTCCCGCGAAGTGCGACTCCATCGCTTCGACCGGCAGCAGGTGGCGGAACGCCGACAGCCAGGCCGCCTGCCCGATCGTTTCGTTGAGTCGCGGCGCCTCTTCGGAGTGTTGGGGACGGATCAGGATGCGTGTCGCCACATCCGCAGTGTGTCCCAATCGCGGGCGGATCGCAAGACCCTCCCGGCATCGCCGAGTCCTAGGTCCAGCGGTGGCCGGCCTTCATAATTTCACAAGACCCATCACAAGGGGAATGCAACCATGAACACCAACGAATCCCTTCCTAAACTCGACGGCTTTTCTGGCGAGATCCACACGCCGGCCAGCGACCGCTACGACGCGCTGCGCACCGGATGGAATGTCGCGATCGTCCACACGCCCGACCTGATCGCGGTCGCACGGGACGAGAGCGACGTGCAGGCGGCGGTCGCTTACGCCCATCGGGAGGGGCTCAAGGTGACCGTCAAGGCCACCGGGCACGGACAGCCCCGCCGGGCGCATGGCGGGCTCCTGCTCGACGTCTCCCAGCTCGACTCGGTGACGATCGATCCTGCGGCTTCCACGGCGACGATCGGCGGGGGAGTCCAGTGGGGCAAGGTGATCGAGGCGGCGCATCCGCACGGTCTTGCCCCGCTCAACGGGTCCTCGCCGGGGGTCGGGGTGGTCGGCTACACCTTGGGCGGCGGGTTCGGGCTTATGGTCCGTACGTACGGGCTCACCGCCGATCACGTGCGTTCGATGCGCGTGGTGCTTCCCGACGGCCGTTTGGCGACGGCGAACCGGGAGGAGAACTCCGACCTGTTTTGGGCGATGCTCGGCGGTGGCGGCGCCTACGGCGTCGTGACGCAGATCACGATGGGGCTGGTGCCTCACGCGTTCGCGTTCGGCGGCAACGTGATGTTCGATGCGTCTCGAGCCGAGCAGGTGTACGGCGCTTGGCTGGATTGGACGCGCGACCTCCCGGAGACGGTCTCGTCCGCGGTCACGATGATCACGTTCCCTCCCGTTCCGTTCGTGCCGGAGTTCCTGCATGGGCGCTCGATGCTGATGCTGCAGGCCTGCGCCGCTTCGGACGCCGCACAGGGCGAAGCGCTTCTCAAGCCGATGCGGGAGATGGAGGGAGCGGAGTTCGACAGTTTCCGCTGGATGCCTTCGCTCGAGTTCGGTTCGATCTACAACGATCCGGTCGATCCGCTTCCCGCCGGGGGCCGCGGCGCGATGTTGAAGGAGCTCGACCGCGAGGCCCTGGCAGCGTTTCTGGCCGCCGTCGGCGAACCTTCGAAGTCCCCCAACCTGATGATCCAGTTGCGCCACATCGGGGGCGCGATGGCTCGTGTGGAGCGCGAGGCGAGCCCTCTGGGCGGCCGGCGCGACGCCCGATACCTCGTCTACTATCTCGGGGTGCCGATGGCGCCGGAGCACCCGCGTCTGATGGCCGAGCACGCCGAGTCCGGTTTGGCGGCCCTCCAGCCTTGGATCCTGTCGCGCGGACCGCTCAACTTCCTGGGCGAGGGCGAGGTGTCCGCCGCGCACATTCGAGAGGTGTTCGACGCTCCCGACTACGACCGCCTGTGCGCGGTCAAACGGGCTCACGATCCGAATGGGGTGTTCGCCCACGCGGGAGTGGGGGTGGCGGATTAGCGGCCTTTGGTTGATCACGGGTCCTCCCGGCGCCGGAAAGAGCACGGTCTCGCGGGCGTTGGCGGGGACCTTTCCCTTTGGGATGCACATCCCGATCGACGACTTGCGGGAGTGGGTGGCGGGGGGGATGGCCCACCCGTTGGGGTGGAGCGACGAGACCACGCGCCAGTACGAGTTGGCCGAGGATGCCGCGGCGGAGATCGCGCGGCGGTACCGGCGAGCCGGGTTCGCCGTCGTGCTGGACCACTGCACGATGCCCCCGCGCCTCGAGGCGTGGCTCGCTCGGACCGAGTTCGGCGAGCCGTTGCGGCGCGTCATGCTCCTTCCGAGCCTCGAGGCTACGCGAGGACGCAATCTCGCCCGCGTGGTAAAGGACTTCGACACCGCGGTGCTTGATCCCCATATCCCGAACATCCACCGCGCCTTCGCCGAAATGGACGCCGGGGGATGGGAAGTCATCGACACCACGGAGGACACCGTGGAGCGGACGGTGGAGCGGATTCGGGCGCTTGGCTGATCGGGCTCTTGCTTTCGGCGCCCAAGCCAGGTACACTTCCCAATCGAGGCCTTCACGGGTGTCGTTAGCCGTTGTACGGAGACTCCTACGGGAGGTTGCGTAGAGCGGCCGACAGCACCGGCCTCAATCTGAAGAGGCAACACGACTCGAAAGCTATGCCGCTGGACAAGACGCTCAAACAATCCGTAATCGCCGAATACGCGACCAAGGAAGGGGACACCGGATCTGCCGAAGTGCAGATTGCTGTGATGCAATCGCGCATCGCACAGATCACCGACCATCTCCGCAGGAACAAGAAGGACTTCCACTCACGTCGAGGTCTCCAGATTCTCGTCGGCAAGCGTCGCCGG
Source organism: Fimbriimonadaceae bacterium (assembly GCA_023957775.1). Classification (NCBI taxonomy): domain Bacteria; kingdom Bacillati; phylum Armatimonadota; class Fimbriimonadia; order Fimbriimonadales; family Fimbriimonadaceae; species Fimbriimonadaceae bacterium. The sequence goes on from JAMLGR010000004.1 coordinate 8,247, forward strand.
CTGGAAGGATATCTTCGCGCCAAGGACGTCGTCCGATACCGCGAACTCATTCAGCGCCTTGGTATCCGAGAAGTGAAGCCCCGGTAACCGGAGGTTTCCATGATTCACAACCACAGCTTCGAGGTGGGGGGCAAGACCCTCTTCCTCGAGACCGGCCGCGTAGCCAAGCAGGCTGGCGGCGCCGTGCTCCTCGGCATGGGCGAAACGATCGTCCTCGGCACGGCCACCATGTCCGAAAAGGCCCGAGAGGGCATCGATTTCCTTCCCCTCGTGTGCGACTACGAGGAGCGCAAGTACGCCGTTGGGAAGATCCCCGGCGGATTCATCAAGCGCGGCGGCCGTCCTTCCGAGAAGGCCGTGCTCACCAGCCGCCTGATCGACCGCCCGATCCGCCCTCAGTTCCCCAAGGGGCTGCGCAACGACATCCAGGTCATCTGCATGCCGTTCGCGGTCGAGCAGGAGTCGCCGCCCGACGTGCTGGCGATCTGCGCGGCTGGCGCGGCGCTGGCCGTTTCCGACGTGCCCGCCGATCGAATCATCGCCGGCGTCCGGGTGGGCCGCCTCGAGGGCAAGTTCGTTCTCTTCCCGTCGATCCCCGAGATCAACGAGTCGGACCTCGACCTCGTGGTCGCGGGCCACAAGGACGCGATCGCGATGGTGGAAGCCGGAGCGAAAGAGGTCACCGAAGAGGATATGGCCAAGGCCTTGAAGTTCGCCCATGACGCGATCAAGGTCATCGTCAAGGAGTTCGAAGCGTTCGCCAAGAAGGCCGGCAAGCCCAAGCGCGAGGTGGCGATCGCCAAGCTCGACGAGGCGCTCGTCAAGAAGATCGAGAAGGAGTCCGGCAAGGAGATCGAGAAGGCCCTGATCCAGAAGGACAAGGCCACGCGCGAGTCCGCCCTTAGCGACATGCAGCGCGATCTCGTGAAGCAGTACGCCGCGAAGATGGAGGACCAGCCCGAGCTAGTGGCGCAGCTCCCCGAAGCGGTGGACAAGGTCGTCAAGGGCCTCGTCCGCAAGCTGATCCTCGAGAAGGACCAGCGGCCCGACGGACGGAAGCTCGACGAAATCCGCCCGCTCGAGGCGTGCGCGGGTCTTCTGCCCCGAGTGCACGGCTCCGGCTTGTTCACGCGAGGCCAGACCCAGGTCATGACCGTCGCGACGCTCGGTCTTCCGAACGAGGCGCAGACGATCGACGGCCTCGAGGACGAGGAGCCGCGGCGCTACATGCACTTCTACAACTTCCCGCCCTACTCGGTCGGCGAAGTGCGGATGATGCGCGGCCCCGGCCGCCGCGAAGTGGGCCACGGCGCGCTCGCCGAGCGCGCGTTGCGCCCGATGATCCCGCTCGACGACCCCGAGTTCCCCTACACGCTGCTTCTGATCAGCGAGTGCCTGGAGTCGAACGGCTCTACGTCGATGGCGTCGGTGTGCGGCAGCACGCTCGCGCTGCTCGATGCGGGCATCCAGATCAAGGCGCCGGTCGCGGGCATCGCGATGGGCCTCATGTCGGACGGCAAAACCTTCAAGGTGCTTACCGACATCCAGGGCATGGAGGACTTCTGCGGCGACATGGACTTCAAGGTCGCCGGCACGCGCGACGGGATCACGGCGCTCCAGCTCGACACGAAGCTGGACGGCATTCCCGACAAGGTCCTGGCCGACGCGCTGAAGCAGGCGAAGACCGCGCGCTTCCAGATCCTCGACGTCATCGAAGCCGAGATCGCCGCGCCGCGTGAGAGTGTCGCGGCGTCCGCGCCCCAGGTCACGACGATCAACATCAACCCCGAGAAGATCGGCGCGGTCATCGGGCCGGGAGGTGCGACGATCAAGAAGATCACCGGAACCACCGGCGCGTCCGTGGACATCCAGCAGGATGGCCGCGTGCTCGTGGGTGGCAATGGCACGCAGATGGTGCAGGACGCCATCGCGATGATCAAGGCGCTCACCGAAGAGGTGGCGATCGGCACCGAGTTCCGAGGTCCGGTGACCCGACTGATGGGTCGCGGCGCCATGGTGGAGTACGTGGGAGGCCGCGAGGGCATGGTGCCCATCGAGCACCTCTCGCCGAACAACATCCGCCGGCCGGACGATGTGGTGAGCGTGGGCGACGTGCTGAACGTCAAGGTCCACGAGATCGACCACATGGGTCGCGTGAACCTCACGGCGCTCGGCCTGCCCCAGGACCTTCCGTCGCTCGCGGACAACGAGAACGCCACGCCTCCTCCTCCCGGATCGGGCGGCGGCGGCGGTGGACGCGGCGGACGCGGTGGGGACCGCGACCGTGGCCGTGGCGGCGATCGCGGGGGTCGGGATCGGGACCGCGGCGGACGCGGCGGCGACCGCGGCGGCTACCGAGGGGATCGGGACCGCGACCGCGGCCCGCGCCGGGACGACGGCCCGCGCGACGAGGCTCCTCGGGACGAACCGCGCCGCGAGGCGCCGCGCGAGGCGGCCGTCGAAGCGCCTTCCGTCCCCGACGAGTTCCCCAAGAAGAACCGGAGCGGCGACGACGAGAACGTCAACGCCCGCTTCCGCCCCCGACGCTAGGATCGCGAGTAGAAACGCCGCCCCGGCCATGTCCGGGGCGGCGTTTTCTCGTTTGTCGATGATCGATTGTCGTTTGTCGTGGGTAGAACACAGGGACCATGACCAATCGCGACCTCGCATCCCTGGGGTTCAAGTTGATGGCGGTGTTCTTCCTGATCTACCAGGTTGCCTACCTCGGCGCAATAATCCAGCAGGTCCTGTACGCTTGGCGACTGACTCGGCAGGGGATGGAATCCAACTCCTTCGAGATGGGGTCCTCTCTCATCTTCCTTGCGTTGGCGGGGACGGTTATCATGTTGGGAGTCGCCTTCTTGATCAAGGCCGATCGAATCGCAGAACTGGTCGTTCCTCGAGAGCTTGACCTTCCAATCGTCTCCGGTGTGGGGCCCGAGTTGCTCCTCGTTCTGGCCCTCACCGCTCTCGGGGCGCTCCAACTCGCAATCGGCGGGATGGGTCTTGTCGAATGGTTGGTCGTCAAAGCGTTCGTTCAGCCTGATGAACGGGGGGCCTTCTCGCTTCCGACGAACCCAACGTACTTGGGTGCGATCGAACCCGTGCTCAGGGTAGCGGTCGGGTCCGCCTTTGTCTTCGCACCGCGATGGATCATCGAAAAGTTGCGGCTCCCGCGCGGCTGAACGAAACCACAAACCACAAACCACGACAAACGGTCAACGATCAACGACAAACGTCCCCTCGAACAACACCCGCGCCCGGCCCTCTACCCGGATCGGCGCGTCCCACGCGTCCATGGCCACACGCAAGGTGCCGCCGGGGTTGTGCACCGTGACCGTCCCCCCGCGTCCTTCGCGGCGCAGCCACGCCGCAGCGGCCGCGCTGCTGCCGGTGCCGCAGCCCTGAGTCTCGCCCGCTCCGCGTTCCCAGATGCGGATGCGCAGGGTGTCGCGGCCGTCCGGCACCGCCCAGATCGCGCTGGTGCGCTCGGGAAACCGAGGGTGGTTCTCGATGGCTGGCCCGAGGCGCTCGAACGTCTCGTCGTCGGGCAGGGAGTCGACAAAGAGGATGGTATGGGTGCTGCCGGTGCTGAGAGCGCTCACGATCAAGGTCTCGCCCGCGGATTCGAGTGGACCCTCGAACAGCTCGCCCCCGATCAGCGGAACGAGAGCGGGGTCGAACGAGGCTGTCCCGATGCCCGTTTGGATCATCCCGTCGGGAGAGACTTGCACCGGAACCTCGCGTCCGAGATGGTGGATCGAGAACGACGGCTCCACCCCCGCGCGGGTGGTGGCAAACCGCGCCGCGCAGCGCAGCCCGTTGCCGCAGAAATCTTCGCTGCCATCCGGATTGAACATGCGCATCCTCAGCGGTCGAGGGCGCGTGTCCAGCGCCAACAGCCCGTCGCTGCCGATGCCGAAGCGGCGGGGAGAAACGGCGCGGGTGATCGCAGGCAGGCGATCCTCCCCAATCCCAAGCGCGTCCAGTGCGGCCAAATCCACCAGCACGAAATCGTTGCCGACCGATTCGACCTTCCAGAACGGAATCTCGCTCAAACGAGAGGCTCCAGATAGCACTCCGCGTCGTCGACGGTCGCGCGGAACCAAAGCCCGTCGGGGCACAGCAAGGGGAACCACCACGCGCTGGGGCGGAGGCCCGCCTTGTGCAGACCCCGCGACGCGATGACGGCCTGGCGGATGAGGTGGACGCGCTTGAGCTCGGCCTCGGCCTCGATCTCGCGCCGGCGCGCGTGCGCTGCCAGGACGTCGGGGCGGGACACGACGTCGGCTTGCTGGCGCCGGAGGCGGTGGATGGCGTTCTCGGTGGCGGCGATTGTGTGGATCAAGTGCTCCACCTCCGCTCCGAGCCGCTCCCGCTCTTGCAGGTCCTCCTCGGTGGGGCTCTTTTCGAAGACGCGCTGGCGCCAGTGCGCACCCTTCGCCCGCTCCGCGGCAACGCGTTTCCCCTTCAGCTCCCGTAGGGTTCGAACCAGCTCGAATCGCTCCTGGCGCAGTGATTCGATCTCGGATTTCAAACCCTCGAGCAGGGTGTGGAGCTGCTCGTACTCCGCGGCGAGCTGGTTCCAGAACCCCCCCACCGTGTGGTCGAGATGGCGGATGAGGTCGATCGGGCGGCTCAGCTCGCCGAGTCTGTGGAGCACGGACTCTTGCTCTTGCGCAACTTCCCGCCAACGCGTCGCAAAGGTGGGGGCGCAAACCTCTTCCGCACCAAAGGGACCCTGCAGAGGCTCGGGCAGTTTGAGCCACGTGCAGCACGTGCGAAGGTTGTCCCATGCCCGGTATCGGACGCGCAGAATCGGGTGGACGTCGATGCCCAGATCGGCGGCCGCGAGCTTCTGGTGCAGTTCGCGGCTGTGCGAGACATAGCTGCTGGCGCCCTCGTGGAACACGAACGTGAACTCGCTGGCCAGCATTCCGATCAACGTCACGGCCTTTCCGACCAGCGTGCAGTGCTTCCCGAACTTGCGCTCGACCGCCTCGGCGAGGTGGTCAACCGTTTCGACGGGGCTCGAAAGCGTGATGAACTGCGGCTCGCGCGTCATCACGACGATGGCCCGGGGAGCGATGCGCAACGTCCCGCGTCCGAGGCCGGGAATCACGAGGTCGAAGGGAATCGCGCCGGTGCCGAAGCGCGAAAGGTCGTACATCTCGCTGCTCGCGATCGCCTCGTTGTAGGCTTGGCAGGCGGTGGCGCGCGAGTCCGGTTCGATGAATCGGCGAAGCAGATCGAACCTGGGAAGGCGGCACGTGTCGGTGTTGAAGCGGAGCAGCTCGGTGGTGGCCGTCACTTCCAGCGGGATCTCCTGGCCCGCGCAGACGGCGTACAGCTCTGGCAAGAGCCGGCGGTAGAAGCCCGCGAGGCTGGAATCGGGCCCTTCCGCGGCGGCACAGAAGCGGTCGCGCAGATCGTTCGCGATCCGAAGCCCGTCGGCCCGGCTATCGCCGGAGAGGCACGCCACCGATCGGTCGAGAGCCCAGGCGAACGCCGCTTCGAGTTCGGGGAGCAAACCCCGCAGGGGCACTTCGGCGGTGATCGGCGGGTGTTCGTCCAGAGAGACGACGCCGCGCCAACCCCAGGCCTCGGTCGCCTCGTCGAGCAGGTGCGGACGCTCGCGCAACACTTTGCCCAGCTTGAGGCCCGCGGCGATCAGCGCCTCGCGGGTGACCACCGTTTCGGACCCGAACAGCGCGGAGAACTCCGCGGCGGCGCTCCACAGCTCCTTGGTCGTGGTGTCGTTGTGGGGCAGCGTGGCAAAGCGCCCGGGCTTTCGCTCGCCGCTCGGAATCTTGGCGAAGTAATCGGTGTCGTGGACGCCCGCGACCAGTTTGCGCTTGTAGCCCAAGCGAGCCGAGGCGAGGGCAATGCCTCCTTTCATCGGCTCGTCCCAAAGGACGGTTTGTCCCAAGGCGAGGAAGGGCGCGTCCGGCGCGACCTTCTGCAGTTCTTCCAGCGCCTGTTCAAGGCTTTGTGTCGCGCAGGGCATGGGCGTACTTGCCATTCTACGCCAGGGGGTTCGGCCCCGGTTCGTTTCGGCAAGGTCTCAAAGTCGATCGAAATCGTTTGGGTTCCGAAGGAGCATGGACCGAACGTCGTCGGGAATGGACATGGCCTTTCGCGCTTCGCCCATGAGTACGTGCCACGTGTGTCCCTCGGTCGTGACCTGGCCGTCCGCCTCGTTGCGGACCACGTAATCGAACCGCAAGGCCGCCCGCTTGATTTCGGTGAGGCGGACCTCGATGGTGATCGTATCGTCGTAGCGCACCTCGCCCCGGTACCTGGCATGCGCCTCGACGACCGGCAGCTTCAATCCGCGCTCCTCAAGGCTCTTGTAGGTGAATCCCCGGTCGCGGCACCACGCACCGCGCGCCTGCTCGAACCAGGCGAAGTAGTTCGCGTAGTAGGCGTGTCCCATTTGGTCGGTCTCCGCGTAGCGCACGCGGATGCGTTCGAGGGTGGGTTCGTGCATCGGGAAGTGGTACCTGGTTTGCGGTTTGCGGTTTGCGGTTTGTGGTTGGCGGTTTGCGGTTTGCGGTTTGTGGTTTGCGGTTTGCGGTTTGTGGTTTGCGGTTTGTGGGGGATACCCCTTGCGGTCTTTGCGTTCATTGCGTGCAGCTCTGCTTACCACCCCTCGAACGCCGCAGCCACATCGGGCATCGATGCCACCAGCGCGTGGACTTCGGCTTCCGACGGAATGTCCGACGTGGCGCCCAGCGAACGGCAGGCGAGCGATCCCGCGGCGGACGCGAAGCGGAGGCAGTCGGGCACGTCCCAACCCTGCTCCAGGCCGTTCAGCATCCCGGCGCGGAACGCGTCGCCTGCACCCGTGGAGTCGACCACGGTGCGCGCGGTGAAGGTGGGATAGGACCGAACCGGATGGCCGGGACCGCCGCACCAAAGCTTGCGGGGACCATCGGTCAGGACCCCGAAGCAGTGGTGCCGGGCGATCCAGCCTTCCAGCCACCGTGCGTTGGCGTCGTCGTCCGAGCGGCGGCCCACCCAATCGGTGCTGCTTTGCCACCAAGAGCCCTCGGGAAGGGGATCGTCGGGGTGGTTGAAGTCCATGAGGTAAAGGCGCATGCCCGCTTTGGCCGCTTCGCGCGCGGCCGCGCGGGCTGGGAGATCGATGTTCGGGTCCGCCGAGAACCAAGCCCCCCTCTCGAACGGGAGATGGGCGGGATCGACCGAGGCCTGCATCGTCGAGAAGCCGAGGCCAAACATCGTGCGCTCGCCGTCGGGCGTGACGTAGACGTCGGTCTCGGGGGTGGCCCCGCCGCCGGGCCGGAGGTGATCGGCGTCGAAGCCCTGCTGCGCCAAGAGTCGGGCCAGGTGTTCGGCGAAGGGGCCTTCGCCGAGCGGATTGCCGTAGAGCCGAACGTCGCGCCCCCAGGTTCGCAGGTGCACGGCGGTGTTCGCCGCCTCGCCTCCAAGCATCGTCTGCTGGGTCTCGATTTCCACGTAACCTCCCACCTCCGGCAATCGCGGGACGAGCCGGACGCGATCGAGACAGATCGTGCCAAAGACGAGGATCACGGCGGGAGCTTACCGGCGACGGGGGCACGGGTACGATGAGCCGTGATCGGGATACAGGCGGGCGCGGCGTTCGTGCTGTGGGTCGCCTATGGGATGTTGCTGTGGCGCCGATCCACCACGATTCGGGAGCGGGTCAGCCAAGGGACGCGGACCGTCCGGGCCCTCAAGGCGGCCGGCATGTTGTTCGGCGGGGCCGCTATGCTCTTGTCGGGGATGCTGTGGATCGACTCGGCGGGCGGATTCGGCAAAGCTGGAATGACTCCGTGGGCCTGGGCCGCCGTGACGGTGTTGGGCCTGGTGTTTGTCCACCTGCAGACCGTGGCCGGCGCAACGGTCGTGGTGTTGGCCCAGGAGTCCGTAACGGAGGAGGCGCGTTCGGCGTCCATCAAGCGTCAGGAGTTGGAAGATGCGAGGAAACGCGATGGTTAGAGTGTTGATGTTGGTGATGGCGCTTGTCGCCGCGGCGTCGGTGGCGGCTCAACCGGTCAGTCAAGAAGAGCGGGCCAAGCGGAGCGATGAGATTCTCAAGAAGATGCGCCAGATGGAGCTGGCGAACCAGATCCTCCCGCTGGTGATGACCAAGGAACAGCTCAAGCAGATCCTCCCACCGATCGAGAAGGCCCGTGCCAACGTGCGCGATCTGCAGAACGAGGAGTTCGAGACGATGCGCAAATTCGAGGAACGCCTCGACACCGCCATCAAGAACGCCACCGACAAGGGGCAGCTTCCCGGACAAGCGCTCTTGGTGGAGATGAACCGGCTCCTGATGGCGTTTTCGCTCAAGCGGCAGGCTGCCGCCTCCGAGAACGTGACCACCGTCCTGGACGTCCTCAACAAAACCCTGAACGCCGGCCAGCTCAAAGCCGCCGCGAACTCGCTGGACCTCAAGCTGTTCGATCCTTCGGTGAAGCCGGAAGAGCTGACCGAGACGGCGAAGGTGCGATTCTATGTCGGCCAGGTATTGCTCGATCCCCTCGCCTACGACCTGCTCGTCAAGATGAGCATGTAGCTTCGGCTATCGTTCGGTTGCGGCCGCGGCGATCGCCTCCGCGTAGCGAAGGCTCGCGCCCGCATTCTCGGCGATGAAGTTCGCGGCGGCTTGGCCGATCTTCCGGCGGCAGGCGGGGGCTTCGATCAGCTCTCGGATCGCGTTCGCAAGTTCGCCGGGCGTTTCGCAGACGCGTGTCGCGCCTGCTGCCTTTGCCGCCGCGGCCACCTCGGCGAAGTTCTGCATGTGGGGGCCGTGCAGGACCGGCTTGCCCAGGGCGAGCGGCTGGAGCAGGTTCTGCCCCCCGTGGTTGGCGAATCCCCCGCCGATCACCACGATGTCCGCCACGGCGTACACCTTCGCCAACTCGCCGTACGTGTCCAGCACCACGTAGCAGCCGCCCTCTCCCTTCGAACGCAACGCGACCTTGCCGAAGCGCGCGCGCACGGCTTCGGCGAGTTCGGGGACGCGCTCGAGATGCCGCGGCGCGTGCACGACCGCGACGCGGGATTCGCCCAGTTTCTGGATCGCCTCCAGCACGAAGGCCTCCTCCTCTTCGCCCCGCGTCGAGCCGATCACGACCACCGGCCGATCCTCGGGAAGATCCAACTCCCGCCGCCAGGCCTCCCGGTCCACATCGAGCGCGTCGAGGGCCTGGTCGAACTTGGCATTGCCCAGCCGGTGGGCGGTTCGGGCTCCCAGCGAGAGAATCCGCTCCACGTCCTGCTCGGTTTGCATCAGGCACTGGTCCACGTACTTCAACAGGCTCGCGTAGAACCAACGGAACCGCTTGGAGCGCGGGTAGCTCCGGTCGCTGATGCGCCCGTTCATGAGGATCGTCGCGGCGTCGAACTCCTTGGCGGCCCAGAGGAAGTTCATCCACAGTTCGGTTTCCATGATGGCGACGACCTGCGGCCGGACGCGCGACATGGCGGCGAGTTGAAAGCGGGGAACGTCGATGGGGAAGTAGACGAGGTGGTCGACCCACTCCTTGGCCTGCTCGCGAGCGGTCTGGTGCCCGCTGCTCGTGGTGACGCTCAAGACGATTTCGTGCGAGGGAAGGAGGCGCCGGACCTCGCGCAAGATCGGGAGGCACGCAACGACTTCGCCGACGGAAACGGCGTGGATCCAGATCCTCTTGGCCCCTTTGTCCGGCTTGAGGGGCAGGTCGCCCTGCCTTTCGGCCCAGTTTGGCTTCTCCGCACGGCGTGCGCTTCGCACCAGCATCCACGGCACCCAAAGGGGGGAGAGAACCGTGAGCAGGAAGTTGTAGAGCAGGAACATGGAGGCTACGTCCTATGGTGGCACAGCCGCCAACGGTATTCTGCACCCATGTCCAAACCGTTGGTCGGCATCATCATGGGCAGCAAGAGCGACTTGGACACGATGCGGCCCGCGAGCGAGGTCCTCGCGGAGTTCGGAGTCGAGTACGAGATGCAGGTGGTCAGCGCCCACCGCACACCGATGAAGATGGTCGAGTATGCGAGCGCGGCCCGAGGTCGGGGGCTCCAGGTGATCGTCGCGGGTGCAGGCGGCGCGGCCCACTTGCCCGGCATGGTCGCCTCGCTGACCACGCTCCCGGTGATCGGGGTGCCGGTCCCGACGCGCGCCCTTTCGGGGCAGGACTCGCTCTACTCGATCGTGCAGATGCCCGCCGGCGTGCCCGTCGCGACCGTGGGGATTGGAAACGGGCGCAACGCGGGCCTCCTCGCCTTGCGCATCCTCGGCGTGACGGACAAGGCCATTGCGGGCAAGCTAGAGCAGTTCTGCCAGAGCCAACAGGTGTTGGTCGCGGAGATGAACCGCGAGCTGGACGCGTTGAAGGGCAAGTAGAGGGGCGGGGGACACGCCCGATGAACGGGCGTGGCACGTGTTGGGTCGCACCTGTTAGCCTCGGGATGGGGCGGGGACTTCGAAGGGTTGGCCCGTGATGCGCTCGTACGCCTCGCGGTACTTGTCGCGCGTCTTCTCGACGATTTCCGGGGGCAGCGTGGGGCCTGGCGGGCGTTTGTCCCACGTGAGGGTCTCGAGGTAATCGCGGACGAACTGCTTGTCGTAGCTCGGCTGTGGTCCGCCCGGTTTGTACAGGGAAACGTCCCAAAATCTGGAACTATCCGGCGTCAGGGCTTCGTCGATCCAAAGGAGGCCGTCGTCGGTCTCTCCGAACTCGAACTTCGTGTCGGCGAGGATCAGGCCCTGGTTGGCCGCGTGCGCGCTCGCCCGGCGAAACAGCTCGAGCGTCCAATCCCGAACCGTCTCCGCGGTTTCTCGTCCCACCCGGTCCACGGCCTCGTCGAAGGAGATGTTCTCGTCGTGCCCTTCTTGGGCCTTGGTGGCCGGGGTGAAGATGGGCTCGGGAAGCGCGCCGCTCTCGAGGACGCCCGGAGGCAGGTCCAGGCCGTGGATGCGTCCGCCGTGGGCGCGGTACTCCTTGAACAGCGAGCCGGCAAGGTACCCGCGTGCGACGCACTCGATGGTCAGGGGGCGCGCCTTCTTGGCAAGGGTGGTGCGTCCGTGAAGCTCCGGATCGTCGTAGCCGATTCGGCGGGCAATGACCCCGTCGTCGGTGCTCAGCACATGATGTGGACATACGTCGCCCAAACGATCGAACCAGAAGGCGCTCATCTGGTTGAGGATGCGGCCCTTGTCGGGAATCCCGTTGGCCATCACGACGTCGAACGCCGAGATGCGGTCGGTGGCGACGATCAGAAGGGAATCGCCGAGATCGTACACCTCGCGGACTTTCCCCCGTCGGGGTTCGCCCAGGCCGGGAACGAACGTGCTGAGCAGTTCGGGCATAGGGGGAGTTTACTGGTTTGTGGCTTGTGGTTTGATGGCCCCGGCCGGAGCTTGTCGAACTCTCGCGAGGAACCGATCGAGGGCCTCGAAATAGGTGTCGGGGTGGATCCAACGGCCCTCGGAGTGGCCGCAGCCGCCCAGCCACACCAGCTCGCTTTGGTGGGCGGCAGCCTCGTTTCGGCGCGCTTCGGAGGGCAGAGCCAGGTCGTCCGCGTCCCCGTGAAGCAGCAAAACGGGTTGTTTCAGGGTTGCGAGCGCCGACGCGACGTCCACCTTGCGGGGACGGACGCGCAGCATCGGCAGGGCCAGGAGGACGGTCGGGGCCAGCACGACGGCGAGGACCGGCCCGCCGAGGAACCGCCACCAGCCGAACATCCCCGACAGGAGCGTCGAGTAAGCGCTGTCGAGCACCAATCCGTCCACCAGCTCGGGGGCCTCCGCGGCGGCGAACGTCGATGCCGCGGACCCCATGCTGCTGCCAAGGAGGATCACCTTGGCTCCAGGGCATCGCCCGCGGGCCGCGTCGATGCCCGCCCGCACGTCGGCGCGTTCCAGGTACCCGAAGCCACACATTTTTCCGCCGCTGCGCCCGTGGGCGCGCAAATCCAACAAGAGGCAGGCGATTCCGCGTTGGGCCAGCCAAACGGCCTGGGGAACGAGTTCGCTGCGGTTCATCATGTACCCGTGTGCGATCACCGCCACCACCGGGGCGTTGGGGACGTCCACCCACCAGCCGCGCAGGGTCACGCCGTCGCGAGTCTTGAGCGAAATCTCCTCCTGCGCGACTCCCATGGCTCCGGGTGAAAGGAAGATCGGCGTGCGGAAGGGCCTGGCGCTGAACCAGGCGACGCCGGCGAGCACGGCGACATAAAGTGCGAGGATTGCGATCAACCAGGCCATGGGAGGGTGCAGGGTTCGACTACTTTTGCTAGAATGGGACGTTCGATGTTCGCACTGAACTTCTATTCCGACCTTTACGGCGACGTTTTGCGCAACAACCGCAAGACGGCGACGATTCGCCTTGGCGACAAAGCGGACAAGTACAAGGATGGCATGCTTGTGTGGGTCACGGTGGGACCGCGGTTCGCCCGGCGCCAAAAGCTGTACACCGCGATCATCGACCGGGTTGAGACGAAGACCATCTCCGACCTCTCGCCGCGCGACATCGAACGCGAAAACCCCGAATTCCGGACGCAGGAAGATGTGATCGCGATGCTGGAGCGCATCTACGGCGACTTCATCACGCCGGAGCACAAGGTCACGGTCATCTACTTTTCCCGCGTGGACGACTAGGTCCGAGGGACCCCATTGCCGCCCGGAAGGTCTCCCGGCGGATCCCCGAACCCCGACAAACGACCACCGACAAGCGACTACCGAACACCGCCGCGACCCAGCAACGCGGCTGCCTTCGACTTGATCTTCCCGTTTGCCCCGTTGGAGACGAGGAACTCGAGCGCCTCTCGGGGAGTCGCTTCGCTGTAGAGAGGGAGGGCGTCGAGCGCGGCTTCCACCTCACCCGCATTCGGGGAGTAGAGGCTGGGGAGCATCGAGCCGAGCTGGCCCTTCAGCGTCTCGTAGCCTTGCGGCTTCTTGAGCAGGCCCTTGAGCGCCGCCGTGCGCACGTCCGACGACGAGGCGTTCAGCGCTTGTCCGAGCACCTTCGCGACGTGCGCCTTGTCGTCGGAGTCTCCGGAAAGCAGCTTCGACAACTCCTCCGGCATCGAGCCGAGCCAACTGGCCAACTCCTTGCCCTGATTGCGCTCGAGGACGCTGAATCCCCAGCCCAGAGTGGAATCCGCCATCCCCGCGCCCGCGAGCAGCTTGGGGGCGAAAAGCTCCTTGCTGGCGTAGTCCTTGGCCTCGAGGCCACCCAGGTCCGCGATCTGCTGGAGGCCGGTGAGATACTGCGCCGCGCTGATTTCTGGGAAAAGGCGCTTGTTGATTTCGTCGAGGCCCGCTTTGTTCGTGTAAATCCACAACCGAGCCTGATCCCAGGGACCACGGATGCGGGAGCCTGCGGTGAGATCCATGAGCCCCGCGAGCACGGGGTCGTTGTTTCGGTAGGGCCGGTAGCGCACGCCCGCCGCCGGCTCCTTCTGTTCCATGTTCATGCAGTGCGTTCGGAACTGGCCTTCCAGAACGTAGCTGGGGTCGATCGAGGCGAACGGGCTGAACGTCATCCGCATCTGCACGGGCGCCCAGTTGGTCATCGTCTGGTAGCCGGGCTTGTCGGGAATCCAGAGCGTCCCGCCCGGGAAGGAGCCCGTGGCTTCACCAATGCAGTTCGGGAACTGCATCGGTTCGATCTTCCACTGAAGGGAGTTCATGTCGGTGCCGCCGACCGACGTCGCGTCCAACAACGTTTGGTAGGAGGACAAGTTCACCGAGCCGAGCAGCTCTGCGGTCAGCGGAGCGGGCTTAACGGTGTTGAGGAGCGCGCCGAGGGCGTCTTGGCCGTATTTGGGTCCGCCCACGTTGAGATCGATCGGGTACGTGAATTTGCGGGTGGGAAGATAGCTCAAGCCAAGAAGCCTATGGTCCGAGCCGTAGAGGGCCCCCACGCCCACATCCTTCAAAACCTCGATCGTCTCGATGTCCGGGATCGTGCCGGGAACCGGGTCCGAGTAGAACTTCTGGCTGACGGGGTTGGGATCGAACCGATTGACGTAGCCGAGTGTGAGGGGATTGCCGCGAATCGAGTCGACCACGGGTCCAGAGTTGCCCACCGTGTACTCGCGGTTGATCTGGTACTGGCCGGTGACCGTCAGCCTCTTGGATCCGTATTCGAAACGAGTCCATCCACCCGGTTGGGCGCCCGCACCAAGGGTGACCGGGTGGGGACCTTCCAGCAGGCTGCCGACGCCTCGCATCTGATCGCCGAGCATGTCCCCGCGCATCGCCGCCGTTCGCGCCGGCTCCGGCAACCCCGGGGTGAGCCGGGCGATCTCCTCGAATGTCCGCCCCGCGCCTGCGCCGGCTTCGAGTTGGTCCGCGACGATGACCGATACGGGGCTTTCCGCGCGTGCCAGGACCGACCGGGTGCCGATGAGGACACCGTCGTTCGGGTCGGACAGATGGATGGTTCCTTCGAGCCGATAGCGTACGCGGGTCTCCAATTCGCCGTTTCCCGAGGGGTCGGGCACCTTCTCCGTGAACGTTCCCAAATCGCGGCTGGGCAACGCGACGGTGTCGGGACCGAGGTCCTTGGGGCCGGACGGGGCCAAGGAAAGGGCGCAAACGAAAGCAAGCATCATGGTGGGTTCTCCGAGGACATTCTAGGAAGTTGTGACGTGCGATGCAAACCGCTCAGCGGTTCTTGAGCCGAACCACGAACCGCAAGGCGCTCCACGTGGCATCGATGGCGCAAACCTTGTTGTCCACAAGTCCGGTGGCGAGTCCGACCTCGCGCACCAGGCCGTCCGAGAGGTCGGTGGGGATGCCGGAGGCCTTCTTCGGCCACGCGATCCAGAGCCCGCCTGTGGTCGCCAACGCCGCGACGGCAAGGTCGAGCACGCCTTCAAGAGCCGTGAGCGAAGGCACGAAGAGGAGGAGGATATCGAACTTCTCGGCGCCCTCGGTCAGCGTTTCGGCGAGATCCACACCATCCGGCAAAGGCGTCAGATCGGCGGGGAAGGTGGGGGGAGGGTTGTGCAGGGCCACACGAGAACCCGCTTTGATCCCCAGCTTCTTGGGAAGGGGCGTGCCGGAGTAGCCTGCCATGCATCGTCCCAATACGGCCCAATCTTGTCGTTTTCCTGCATGAATTACGGAAAAGGTGTCCTATCATGAGGTGGGCCATGGCGAATTTCGATTTGCGCGCCGAGTTGGTTCGGCGACAGGTATACGGATCCAACATCCACGCCGTCGTGGACGTGATCGAAGCCAACGGAGACCGTTGGACGATGAACTGTGAGCTCGAAGAGGTGGGTTCGCCCTCCATGCGCACGTCCATCGGCGGCGAGACCGAAGGGATCGACTACCTCAACACGCGCTACGGCCCGCGCTCCTTCAGCCAAGCGGTCGTCCAGGCCGTGCTGGACGCGCCGGAAGGTCCCTTCGAGCAGCCCTCCTTTTAGCGAACGTTCGTCGTTGATCGTTTGTCGTTCGTCGTTTCTCCTTCGGGTGCGTCTTTCCGTCGTGCTGCGTCGTCACTCCCTGTAGACCCGGTGCGAACCGGAGGTTATCCCTATGGAGTACTCAACGATGCGACCCGAGAACCTGTTTGAGAACCAGGCGACGATCAAGGTGCTGGGAATAGGCGGCGCAGGCAGCAACGCCGTCAACCGCATGATCCAAGAGGGTGTCATGGGCGTGCAGTTCGTGGCGATGAACACGGATGCACAGGCGCTCAACCTCTCCTACGCACCCCGCAAGCTCCAGCTGGGCGAGAGCCTCACGCGCGGTCTGGGCGCGGGCGGCGATCCGAGCGTCGGGGAAAAGGCGGCGCACGAGAGCGAGAAGGAGATCGAAGCCGAACTGGAAGGTGCGGACATGGTCTTCCTCACGGCGGGCATGGGCGGCGGCACGGGCACGGGCGCCGCACCCGTGGTGGCCGAGATGGCGCGCCGCAAGGGGATTCTGACGGTCGGCGTGGTCACCAAGCCCTTCCTGTTCGAAGGGCCGAAGCGGCGACGCTTGGCCCAGGAAGGCGCCGACCGGCTGAAAGAGCACGTGGACACGTTGATCACCGTTCCCAACGACCGGCTCCTCAGCGTCGTGGAGAAGCGCGCGACGATGCAGCAAGCGTTTGCCGAGGCCGACGATGTGTTGCGCCAGGGCGTGCAGGGCATCAGCGACATCATCTTGCTGCCGGGCCTGATCAACGTGGACTTCGCCGACGTGAAGACCGTCATGTCGAACGCCGGGGTCGCCCTCATGGGGCTCGGCAAGGGTGTGGGCGAGCAGCGCGCTCGGCTCGCCGCGCAGGCCGCCGCCACGTCGCCGCTGCTTGAGACGAACATCCACGGCGCGACGCGGCTGCTGATCAACATCACGGCCGGAGGCGACTTCAGCATTGGCGAGGCGCACGACGCGATGGAGTACATCCTCCAGTTCGCCGACTCCGAGGATGCAGACATCATCATGGGACACGTGATGCGGGACGGGCACGACGGCGAAGTGCAGATCACGTTGCTCGCCGCAGGGATGGACCCCGCGCTGGAGTCGCAGCCTGCCATGGACGCCGAGGTGTTCTTCCAGCAGCCGTCCACGCCGGCCGAACGGGCGCCTTCGCAGGCCGCCCCCAAGGTGGAGCCGATCCAGCTCGACGAGATCGATCTGGACATTCCGACGTTCCTTCGCCGCCAGAAGATGGGCGGCTAGACGCTTTCCAAACCAACCCCCGCAGTCACGAACTCGGGAAACACTGGTCCAACACTCGGCCCCGCGTCACCGCGGGGCCATTTTTTTCATGGGGGTGTGGAGGGCCTACTCCACCCAGTCGGCCACGAAGATGTCGGTTTCGTGGTTCGAGCCGCCGCGGTTGCTGGCGAACACGAGCTTCTTGCCGTCGCGGCTGAACATGGGAAAGCCGTCGAATTCGGGGCTGCGCGTGATGCGCTCCAGGCCATGGCCGTCCACGCCGATCATCCACAGCTCGAATTCGCGCCCCTTCGGGTCGCCGAAGTTGGAGGAGAAGATGATGCGCTTGCTGTCCGGAGTGAGGAAGGGGGCGAACGACGCGCAGTCCAGATCGGTGATCTGGCGCTGGTTGCGGCCTTCGCTGTCCATCAGCATGATCTCGAGCTTGCTGGGCCGCACGAGGTGCTTGTCGAGCAGGTCATGGAAGTCCTTGGCCTCGGCCGGGGTGTCGATGCGGTCTCGGCGGTACGTGATCCACTTGCTGTCCCAACTTACAAACGGCCCGCCGTCGTAGCCCTCGTGATGGGTGAGGCGCCGCACCCTGGTGCCGTCGAGGTTGGCGCGGTAGATCTCCAGGTCGCCTTCCCAGGCGCCGGTGAAGGTCATGTACTTGCCGTTTGGCGCGATCGTGGTCTCGGCCAGATACTCGTTCTTATCCATGATCTTGGTGAGGCCCGTGCCGTCCACGTTCACCCGGTAGAGGCTGAACTGGGGGTTCACCATCCAGACGTAGCCGAGACTCATGTCCAGCGAAGGCTGGGCGCCCGGATTCTTCTCGAACGTGCTGCTGAAGTAGATGAACTTGCCGTCCGGGGTGAAGTAGCTGCACGTGCACCGCCCCTTGCCCGTGCTGACGAGCCGCTTGCCGCTGCCGTCGGCGTTCATCACGTAGATCTGCTCGTCGGGGTAGTTCGGCTGGCGGGATTGGAAGACGATCTTGGTGCCGTCCACGCTCCAGTACGCCTCGGCGTTGTCGCCGCCGAAGGTGAGCTGCCGCACGTTGCGCAGGTGCTTCTCGCCGGGGGTGTTGGGGAACGCCTTCGAGTTCGGCCAGGTGGCCATCGGGTTCTGCGCGAAGGCAAGGAGGGCAATCGTCGTCGCAAGCATCATGGGTTGAACGTACCCTTACGCGCGGCGGGCCGGTTTGACGGATCTAACGGCGATTGGTCTCCAGTGGCGATGGCGTCGCGGCCTTCACCTGGCCCATGCTGGAGGGGTACCCTCCAAGGGCCGCTGCGCGCCCTCGTAGCTCAGTGGATAGAGCGCCTCCGTCCTAAGGAGGGCGTCGGGGGTTCGATTCCCTCCGAGGGCGCCAACCTCCAGAGTGTCCACGCGCCAAACTGGGGCATGGAATTCCATGTGCTGGTGCGCGAGCCCGCGGCCGAAGTGCGCGAGGCGGGACTTCTGGTGCTGCTTCACGGCTACGGGGCGGACGAGAAGGACCTGATGGGGCTCTCGCCCGCGCTCGATCCCTCGCTGCGCATTCTCAGCGTTCGCGCCCCCCACCCCACGCCGATGGGCGGGTACGCGTGGTTCGGCATCGAGTTCGACACCGAGATACGCTCCTACGACCTCGATCAGGCTGCGAGCAGCCTCGACGATCTCGTGGAGTTCCTCTCGGAGTTGCGCCGCGAGGTAGCGGGTCCGATGGCGATCGTCGGGTTCAGCCAAGGGGCGATGATGGCCTTTGCCGCGGTGGCCCGGCAGCCCGAGCTTGCAGGTTCGGTGGCCTTGATGAGCGGCAAGGCGCTCGACTCGCTGCTTCCCGCGGACCCACCCCAGGGGTTGGACGCCGTGCGGTTTCTGATCCAGCACGGCACATACGACCCGCTGGTGCCCGTCGAGAACGGACGCGAGCTCGACGCCCTGCTCACGCGATGGGGGGTGGACCACGAGTACCGCGAGTACGCGATGGGACACGCGGTGTCCGCCGAAAGCCTCGACGATCTGGCGCGGTGGCTGGTCGGGCGGCTGGAGGTCCCGACCGATTGATGCGGGTTTTGCCGCTTGGCCGTCCAACAGCTAGATGTTCCTCGCTCCCATCCTCGTCGCCCTGACCCTCGCCGGCCCGACCTATCGGGAGCGGTTTCCGCTGCCCGATCTCACCGTCCCGAGCGGATGGGGTGTGAACATCCACTTCACCGACCCCAAGCCCGGCGAGATGGAGAAGCTGCGCGCCGCCGGTTTCAAGTGGGTGCGGATGGACCTCCTGTGGCACGCGGTGGAGCGGAAGCGGGGGGTGTACGACTTCAAGGAGTACGACCGCCTGATGGGCCATCTGCAGCGAGTCGGCGTCCGGCCCGTGTTCATCCTCTGCTACGGAAACGAATTGTACGGTTCCGGGGCGCCACGGAGCCCGGAAACCCGCGGGGCGTTCGCCCGCTTCGCGCTCGCCGCTGTGCGCCACTTCCAAGGGCGGGGGGTGGTGTGGGAGCTTTGGAACGAGCCCAACCTCTCCAAGTTCTGGTCGCCCCATGCCGATGCGGCCGAGTACGTGGCGCTTGCCCGCGTCGTCGGGACGGCGCTGCGCCGGGGCGCGCCCGACGAGTGGTTCGTGGGGCCTGCGGTCTCCGGTTTCGACTGGCCGTTCCTCGAAACGTGCTTCGAGGGGGGTTTGCTGGACCTTTGGGACGCGGTGACCGTCCACCCCTACCGGCAATCGGCACCCGAGACCGCGGGCGCGGACTGGCGGCGCCTGCGCTCGGTGATGGGGAGGCATACGGCGCGCGACGTGCCCCTCCTGAGCGGCGAGTGGGGCTACTCGGAGCGTTACCCCGGGCAGAACGCGCAGACCCAAGCCGACTACGCGGTGCGCCAGTACGTGGCGAACCTCGCCTCGGGTGTGGCGATGTCGATCTGGTACGACTGGAAGGACGACGGCTCGGACCCGCTCGAGATCGAGCACCATTTCGGCACCGTCGCCACCGACCTCCGCGAGAAGCCCGCGTACGAGGCGATCCAAGCCGCGGCCAGGCGCCTGGACGGCCTCAAGTTCGACCGCCGGCTGCCGGGCGGACGGACCCTTTTCGCTGGCGCAAAGCCCGCGCTGGTGGAGGTGGCAAACGGCGCCCCCGAGATTCGCGACCCGACCCCTGCCGAACGGGAGGCGCTCGAGATCCCGGTGCCCGGCCCGGAGGTGCGCGTGGCCGACGACGCCGAGGTGCGGCGCATGCTGACCCCTTCGCGTGCGGCTCTCCGCCCGGGGCAGGTCCTCGAGCTCCGAGTCCAGGGGAGCGACGGCCAGTGGCCGGCACGCCCGGATGCCGTCCTGACTCCCGGATTGAGGGAACCGATCGCCGCGACGGTCGTCGACCGGGGAGCGGAGGCGGTTCGCGTGAGGCTGGACCGCGTGTCCGCCCAGGGTCGGATTCCCGTCTACGAGGGGTATTGGGTTCACGCGCACCCCGTCGAACTCCACGTCTTTCCAGGCGCGGGGCCGGACGAGCTTGAGGTGAGGCTGAACGCGCTCGGCGGTCCGACGCAGGAGACGCTCACGGTCGAGCTTCGCATCGGCCAGGCGCTACGGACGAAGGAGGTGCGGGTCGGTCCCGAAGGCGGCTCGGCCGTCTTCGAGTGGTACCCGTGGGAGACGCGCTCGCCCCTCTCGGTGTCCGTACGGGACCCCGGGGGGCGCATCGTTGCCCGGCAGGAGCCCTTGCGCGCCCAGCCCGTGCCTCTGGGGCCGGCATCGGGGCTCGTGCTGGTGGCGGAAGGGGATCCCAAGGTGGATTCCACGGTGAAGTTGGTGCGCGCCGCGCCCCCCGGGGGCGGCCCGAGCGGTCCCGCGGTACGGCTCGACTACCGGTTCGACCCGGGGTGGAAGTACGCGGCGCTGGTCGCGTCGAAACCCGAGCCGCTGGCGGGCGAGCCCGAAGCGATGGCGCTTTGGGTTTACGGGGACCGTTCGGGCGACTTCCTCCGCATGCGCTTCGAAGATGCGACCGGCCAGACGTTTCAGCCGGACCTCGGCGCGATCGATTGGCAGGGTTGGAAGCGGTTGACGGTCTCGCTCAAGGGCGACAAGGCGGGCCGTTGGGGCGGCGCGAACGATGGCGTCGTGCACCTCCCCATTCGAATAACGGTCCCCGCTCTGGTCGATTCAGCCACCCGGAGGGGCGGTTCCGGTTCGATCTGGGTCGCCGGCACCTACGTCCTCGGCCGCTAGGAGTGTGGGAGTGCGCGCGCTTGCGCGCCGCCCTGAGCCCGAGCGGCGAGGCGCAGGGCGAGCCCGGCGGAGGCAAGGCGACGAGCTCCCAAAGCTACCGGAAGATCAGCGAAAAGGGGTAGGACAACAAGTGAAGGCCGGACAGCACGAGGCCCACGATGTTCAAGATCCTTGCGTTCTTCGCTTGCAGATGGCCGGCCCGTTCTCCCTTTGCGGCGAAGTTGATGCCGAAGATCCCGGCGATGATGCCGCCGATCCCGCCGATCGGGGTGCAGAGGATGCCGATCCCGGCGGCGAGGCTCAGCGCGCCCAGCACCCAGGCGATTTGTGTCTCCTGGGCGCCGCTTGTGGGCGTCTGCGTCGAGCTGTAAGAGGGGTGGGCGTAAGGGTCCTCGTTCCGCGGGATCGCGCGCAACGAGTTGAGGCCCGGCACCTGGGCCGCGGGCACTTGGCGCCCGTCTCCTTCCAGCTCGAGCAGGGTGGAGGGAGTCACCCTGCCTTCGGCGGCCCACAGGTTCAGCACATGGACATCCGCCGGCCCGTAGCGCGTTCCGTCCATCCCGATCACGAAGTAGCGGCCAGTGTTCATCGGTGGGTTGTTCGTCCTTCCATCAGCGTCGACTCGTCAGGGATACGTAGAATCACAGAAACGGGTTGAATGGAGTGGGTCCTTTGGACGCCCGGAACAATCACCATGGCACTTCGAGATCTGCAACATCGCATGAGTCGGCACGGGGCACCGGTGACGGTGGCGTTGCTCGCAGTGCTCGTCGCCTCCTTTTTGGCCGCGTGGCTCGGGGGCGGGATGCAGTGGTTGGCCTACACCACGGCCGAGGGCATGGGCAGGCCTTGGACGCTGTTCACCTACCCGTTCTACAGCACGGGCGCGGGCCAGGGGTTCCTCCTGTTCGTGATTCTGTGCCTGTGGCTCTGGGGTATCGGAGGCGATCTCGAGCGGCGACTCGGCGCCACCCGCTACCTCCTGATCTGGTTCGGGGCCACGGTCGTGGGGGCGCTGGCGGTGAGTTTGGCCGCGGCCATCATGAGCCTTCAGATGGTCGTGCTGGCCGGGACGCTCATCCCTCTGGGGGCGGTGACCGTCGCCTGGGGAGTCACCAATCCGTCGGCGATGATCCAACTGATGTTCGTCCTGCCGATCACCGGCAAGTGGCTGGCCTGGCTCACCTACGGCATCGTCGTCTTCGGGGTGGGTTCGGATACGCATGCGCCCGCCGCGGGACTGTTCGCCGCCATTCCGCTCGTACTCGCCCACTTCTATGTGCTGGGAAGGCTCCCCGGGATCTCGTTCCAGGGGTCGCGGACGGGCCCTGCCCAGCGCATTCGCAACGCGCCCAAGCAGGATGAAAGCTACTTCGACGACGTCAAACGCCGCGAAAAGGAGCGGGCGGAAAGGGAGCGGCTTCGGAAGCTGTTCGAAGGAAGCATCCAAGACGACGACGATCGATAGGGGCGCAGGCTTGGGTTTCTTGTGTTAGGCTAGGGAATCGATGGATCGCACCCTGATTTTCGCCGCCCTTGCCCTTCTCTCCACGTCCGCTTCGGCCAAGCCCCACGACCACAACTTCGACTTGCTCGACGTGAAGTGGAAGATTGCGTTCGACGAGCCCACTGCGGGCATCCGCGGCGACGTGGTCAATTTGATCCAACCCCCGAAAGGGTTGGCTGAGATTCGACTCGATTCCGTGGGCCTGAAGATCGCCGCGGCGGAGATCGACGGCCAAAAGGTGGCTTGGAGGCAGGAGGACGAGGAGCTCGTCCTCACCGTGCCTCCCGCGCTGCAGAGCGGGAAGCGATTGGCGGTGCACCTGGTGTATTCGGGCAACCCCGAAGGCGGCGTGTACTTCGTTCCCGATGCGCGCGCCTACCCCTCCAAGACCGGCATGATCTACACGCAAGGGGAGCCCGAGGACACGCGCCACTGGCTGCCCACGGTCGACCACCCGTACGACAAGGCGACCACCGAAGCGTTCATCGAAGTGCCCGCCAACCGATATGCGGTCAGCAACGGAGCGCTTCTGGACGTTCAGGAGCGGGGAAACACGAAGACGTTCCACTGGCGGATGCTGCAACCGCACTCCACCTACCTCATCTGCTTCACGGTCGGAGACTTCGTCGAGGGCAAGGAGATGTGGAACGGGAAGCCGATCCAGTACTTCGTGCCTCGTGGACTGGAGGACCAGGGCGGGCAGGCCTTCGAGGGAACGGCCGACAACGTGCGCTTGTACAGCCAGATCACGGGCTTTCCCTACCCTTATCCGAAGTACGCCCAGACCGTGGTCGCCGACTACATGTTCGGCGGGATGGAGAACATCACCGCCACGACGCAGACGATCGGGACGCTCCATCCCGCCAGCGTCCACCCTCTGGCAGACTCCACCGGGCTCGTGGCCCACGAATTGGCGCACCAGTGGTTCGGCGACACGGTGACCTGCAAATCGTGGCCCCACATCTGGGTGAACGAAGGGTTCGCTTCCTTTCTGCCGGCGTTCTACACACGCGATCGTGACGGTCAAGACGCCTACGACATCCAGCGCTCCGACACGTTGGCCGGTGCGCTGGGCGCTTCGCAAGACATGTCGCGTTCGATGATCAAGACCGAGTACGACGCGCCGATCGAGCTGTTCGACGGGTTTGCCTACGGCGGCGGCGCCGCCCGCATGTTCATGCTGATGCACGAGCTGACCGAGCCCGTCTTTTGGGACGGCGTGCGGTCGTACCTGGAGAAGTACCGCTACCAAGCGGTGACGACGGAGGATTTCTTCCGGGCGATGTCGGATCGCACGAGGAAGGACCTGGACGGATTCCGCAAGCAGTGGTTCTACACGCCGGGAGCCCCGAAACTGATGCTTTCCCGCGTCGGTGACAAGGTGACGGTGCGTCAGGAGACGCCCGGGTTCCACGTGAAGGTGCCCCTATGGGCGCTGGACGGAAACACCTGGGTGCGTCGCAATGTGGAGCTCGACGGCGTCGCATCGGCGACGCTTGAGATTCCCGCTCGCGTGCGGACGATGCTGATCGACCCCGACGTGCAGCTCATGGCGACGATCGAGTACGACCTGGGCTACACGGTGGACGATTGGGCCGCGCTTTACGAGCATGCGCCGAATGCCGGACAGCGCGCCCGCCTGATCGCCGCGTTCCCGCAGGCGATGCGGGGGGCGCTGGCCAAGCGGCTGGTGGATGGCGAGGCGATCCCTTCGCTGCGGTCGCGGTTGATCGACGCGGTGGGGAACGATGCGACGGAGCTGCTGTTGAAGTACGCGAACAGCGAGGACCCTTTCGCGAGGCGCTCGGCCCTTCAGGCGATGGGCCGGCAGCCGCGTTCCGCCGCGTTGGAGGACGTGTTGCGCACGACTTGGGAGAGCGATCCCAACGATCTCCTGCGCCGCGCGGCCCTCGAGTCGCTGGTACGCCTCACCAACGACAAGGCGCTGGTCTTGAAGGCGCTGCAGACGGTCGGCTTCCAAGAGACGTTCCGCACGTTCGCGCTGGGCGAGCTGGTGCGGATGGACCCCGACGCCGCACGCGCCGTGGCGCTCGACTGGGTGGTCCACCCGATCAACGAAACCCTGCGTGTGACGGCGATCAACCACCTTGGGGGACTCAAGGATGCGGCGGGGCAAAGGGCGGTGTTCAACGCCCTAGCGGACGTGGCCCGCGAGCCCTCGTTCGGGGCGCGCAGCTCGGCGATCCGGGCGCTCCAGGCCTACGGCGATCCCGCGGCGATCCCGATCATCGAGCCAGCCACCCACCACGGCTTGGTCGCGATGCGGAACACCGCAGCCGGCGCCATCGCAGCCTTGAAAGGGAAGTAGCGTGTGGGAGTGCGCGAGCTCGCTCGTCGCCCTGAATCCGAGTCGGCTTGCCGCGAGCGGGTGGGTATGGGAGTGCGCGAGCTCGCTCGTCGCCCTGAATCCGAGTCGGCTTGCCGCGAGCGGGTGGGTGTGGGAGTGCGCGAGCTTGCTCGTCGCCCTGAATCCGAGCGGCTTGCCGCGAGCCGGTGGGTGTGGGAGTGCGCGAGCTTGCTCGTCGCCCTGAATCCGAGCGGCTTGCCGCGAGCCGGTGGGTGTGGGAGTGCGCGAGCTCGCTCGTCGCCCTGGAATCGAGCGGCTTGCCGCGAGCCGGTGGTGGGGGTGCGCGAGCTCGCTCGTCGCCCTGAATCCGAGCGGCTTGCCGCGAGCCGGTGGGTGTGGGAGTGCGCGAGCTCGCTCGTCGCCCTGAACCCGAGCGGCTTGCCTCGAGCCGGTAGGTGTGGGAGTGCGCGAGCTTGCTCGTCGCCCTGAATCCGAGCGGCTTGCCGCGAGCGGGTGGGTGTGGGAGTGCGCGAGCTTGCTCGTCGCCCTGAATCCGAGCGGCTTGCCGCGAGCGGGGTGTGGGAGTGCGCGAGCTTGCTCGTCGCCCTGAATCCGAGCGGCTTGCCGCGGGCCGGCCGCCGGACAAGTCCGGCGGGATTAGGGCGACGCGCAAGCGCGCGCACTCCCAGGTTGGGGCGACGCGCAAGCGCGCGCACTCCCAGGTTAGGGCGACGCGCAAGCGCGGCGCACTCCAAGGTTGGGGCGACGCGTGTGGGCGCGCACTTGCAGGTTAGTCTGCGACGAGGTACTCGGCGATCAGCAGCGCCGTGTCGTGGAGCGCGTCCACGTGCGTTCGTTCGTAGCCATGGCTGGTGTCGACGCCCGGGCCGATGAGGGCGACCTCGGCTTGGCCCCCGCCGCGCCAGTAGACGGATCCGTCCGACCCGTAGTAGGGGTAGATGTCGGTCTTGAGGTCGATCCCCACGTTCTCGGCGATGCTGCGGAGCTTCTGCGTCAAGCGCCGGCTGTAAGGGCCGGAGGAGTCCTTGACGCAGATCGTGCAGTGGAACTCGTCTCCCTGCAGCCCCGAGCCCAAAGCGGCCATGTCGACGACGACCAGCTCGGCGAGATCCGCCGGGAGCCCGTCGAGGCCGCCGTGTCCCACCTCTTCGAAATTGCTGAACTGGATCGTGCTGCGCTGGGCGGGAGTGACCGCATGGTCCTTGAGCGCCTTGAGCGCCGTCACTGCGCACGCGACGCACGCCTTGTCGTCGAGAAACCGCGACCGCACGAAGCCCGATTCGGAGTGTTCGACGCGGGGATCGAACGCCACGAAGTCGCCGACCTCGATCCCGAGCAACCGCGTCTCCTCCGCGGAGCTCGTGCGCTCGTCCAACCGCACCTCGAGGTTGTCGGCGTTGCGGGCGGCGGTGCCGGCCTCCTTGTTCACATGGGCCGCCCCGTTCTGGAACACGATGGAGCCGCGAATCGGGTGTCCTCCGGACGAGTGCACCCACACCCCTTCGCTCTCCACGGTGGGCCACATGACGCCGTTGAGGGCGGTCATCCGCAACCGGCCGCTCGGCTTGATTTCGGCGACCATGGCGCCGAGCGTGTCCACGTGGGCGGAGAGTCCGCGTGGCAGGTCCTTTCGCAACCCCTCCACGTCGGCGATCAAGGCGCCCTTGAGCGTTCGGCGGCTGCCGATGCCCAGCCCTTCGAGCTCCTGCTCCACCGCGCTGACCGCCCAATCCGTATAGCCGGTGGGGCTGGGCGTGTTGAGGAGGTCTTTCAGGAATCGCGTTAGAAAGTCGAGATCGATCTCAAATCCGGCCAAGGTGCACCTCGTGGTGCGTCCCTTTTACCCGAGACCGCCCCCGCCACCCTTGGCGTCCTTCCCTCCGATGCCTTGGAAACCGCCTGGATAGAAGGAGAACAGGAGCACCTCGCCCCCCTGGGCGAGGCCGTCCTTACGAAGGAACGCGCCGTTCGGACCGATCTGCCAGCCCCAGTTCGGCATGGCCGAGTAGACCTGGAAGACGGTCTGAGGGGAGTATTTCAAAGAGATTTGGAAGCGGCCGATGGGCCCGTGCCAGTACTCCGCGTAGGTCGTCCCGTACGCGGCCACGCGAAGCAGGTTGTCCAAGCCGCCCCGTCCGAGAGGCATCGTGTAGTGGACGCGAAGCGCGTGCGTCGCATTCGCCTTGATCGTCACGTCGGCGAGGTACACCTTCTGGCGAAACCGGGGTCCGAGGTTCGCGGTCGCGACGTCGCGCCAGTCCGGCTCCAATTTGAGGGCCGTTTTGTCCCAGGTCGCCGCGAGGGTCGAAGGCGGAACAAGGAAATCGTCGTTGGTGCAACGGCTGGTCCACGGGAACTTCACCTTCACCGCCGAATCGGCGGCGCGCGTGTTCTTCAGCAGGGTCAGCGTGTCGACCGTGACGCTCCCGTTTCCGATCGTCATCGTGACGCTGTGCGAGTCCATCCGCACCTCGGCATCGCCGATCATGCCCGGGATGCCGGAGTAGACGATGGAGTGAGGCTCGGGAACGCCTTTCGCCTGGGGGGACGCGAGGGTGCCGGCAAGGGCTATGGCTGCGAGCATGCTCATGTTTGGTTCCTACGCAGAGATGGAGGTGTGCGCTTCCGAACTCCTCTCGGCACGCCCGTCGAGCGGGTGTGGCACCCTTCGCACTCCCCACCGGGGTTCAGCTCTTGTTCCGGATATGGATGAGGTCGCCGTCCCGAATCACGTACTCCTTCCCTTCGAGCGACATCTTTCCGGCGCTGTAAGCCTTGTCGAGCGAGCCGCAGGCGACGTAGTCCTCCCAGTGCACGATCTCCGCGCGGATGAAGCCCTTGGCGATGTCCGTGTGGATCGTGCCCGCGGCCTTGAGGGCGGTCGCGCCGACCTTCAGCGGCCACGCGCGGGTTTCGTTTTCGCCCGCCGTGAAGAACGTATGCAGTCCGAGCGCCTGATAGACGGACTGGATCACCCGGTCGGCCGCGGGTTGGTCGAGTCCCATCGAGGCGAGAAACTCGGCCTGGTCGGCCGGGTCGAGTTGGGCGATCTCCTCCTCGATCGGTGCGGCCACCGTGAAGGCGGGGGTTTCCTTCATCGCCAGGGCTTCGATACGGGCCGCGAGCTTCTCGGAGGGCTTGCCGGCCTCGGCCTCGTTCACGTTGAAGGCGACAACCATCGGCTTGGCGCTGAGGAACTGGTAGTTGCGCACGATCGTCTGGGCGTCTTCGTCCAGATCCAACGCACGGATCGGAGTGCCCTCCTCGAGCGGGGTTTTCAAGTTCTGGAAGATCGTCTTTTCGAGGTAGTCGGGTTGGCCGGGCGACCGCGCGGTGAGCGACTTTTCAAGCCGTTCGAGTCGGTTTTCGACGATCTGCAGGTCGGCGAGCACGAGCTCGACGTCGATGGAGTCTTGATCGCGCAACGGGTCCACTTCCGCGTGGAAGGGCGCCATCGGCGATTCGAAGGCGCGCACGACGTGGAGCAGCAGGTCCATCTTTCGCGCCGCGTCGAGGAACCGCTGGGAGAACATCTTCGGCCCGCCTTGGGCCGCATCGAGATCGTCGTGGAGCATCACCGTGGCGGGTGTGATCTTCTTGGGTCGAACCTGGGCCACAATCGCGTCGAAACGCGGATCGGGCACGGGAATGGCGGTGACATCCCCCTTGGCCAAACCGCGCGACGCCGCGCGGTAAAGCGTGCTGCGTCCCGAGCTGGCAAATCCGATGAGTCCGACCTTCATGGCTGGACGGGCTCCTTGACGAAATCCACGTGCACGGGCCTGTGTTCCAGTTGGGTCGGCAGCACCCAGAACACGTAGGCCGAGCCTGCGAGCGCGAGGATGAGGAACCACGGAATCCGAGGTTTTGCGGGTCGTTCGGTTCTGGGTCGGACAGTCGCTGGCATCGGGCTGAACGATACCTTGTGGGGCCGGTCTCCAAGGGACAGAGGGTATCGTTGGCGCGATGGCCAAGACCGTACGTGGGGGCTGGTCTCCTTGGCCGCTGGCCGAAAGCTTCTTCACGTTTGTGGGGGAGATCGTCCTGCTGTTGCTCGACGCGGCGCGCCGCTTGCCGCGGCGACCCTGGGAGCTGCGGGAGACCGTCCAGCAGATGGCGTTCATTGGGGCGGCCTCCGTACCGATCGTGGCCCTGACCAACTTCTTCTCGGGTGCGGTGCTCGCGCTCTACTCCACCGAGTTCCTGCTGCGCTACGGGGGCGGATCGTTCGTCGGGGGCACCGTTGGGCTCGCCGTTTCGCGGGAGATCGGTCCGGTGCTCGCCGGCATCATGGTGGCGGCGCGCTGCGGATCCGCGATGGCCGCCCAGATCGGGACGATGGCCGTGACGGAGCAGATCGACGCGCTGAAGATGCTGTCGGTCCACCCCACGAACTACCTCGTGATCCCGCGCATGGTCGCCGCGATCGCGATGTTGCCGGTGCTCGCGCTGGTGGGCATCTACACGGGCGTGGCCGGCGGATGGCTTGTGGCGATGGCCTCCGGTGTCCCGAGCCCGGTGTTCCTGCAATCGTTGCAGCAGTACGTGAAGCCCTGGGATTTCGTGGGTGGCATGGTGAAGACTCCGGTTTTCGGGCTGATCATCGCCCTGGTCGCGTGCCAACAGGGCCTGCGCACGCGCAACGGCGCCGTGGGAGTGGGGAACTCGACGACCAACACCGTCGTGATCTCGATGGTGATGGTGTACGTCGCAAACTACTTCCTAGCCGCCATCCTGTTCCGCTAGCCCAACAAACCCCAAACCCCAAACCCCACACCGCAAACCGCTCACCGCAAACCACAAACCACAAACCACAAACCCCAAACCTACTTCTTATGGCTGGTGCGGACGCTCACGCGGATAGGCGTCCCCTCCATCGGGTACGCCTTGCGGATCTTGTTCTCCAGGTAGCGCTGGTAGCTGAAGTGCATGAGGTCGGGGTTGTTGCAGAAGATCGCGAACGAGGGGGGGCGGCTGCTCACCTGGGTCGCGTAGTAGATCTTCAACGGGCGCCCCTTGCTGCTGTACGGCCGCTCGAACACCGCGTCCTGGATGATGCGGTTGAGCTGTCCGGTGGAGATCCGGAGGTTGTAACCCTCCATGGCCTTGAGCACCGTGTCGAGCACCGGCTCCAAGCCCGCGCCCTCTTTGGCGCTGGTGAAGCAGGCGGGAGCGTAGGAGAGCTCGGGCACCTCGTCTCGCAGGATGCGCAGGAAGTCCTTTTTGTGGAGGGACGCCTTCTTGGGTTGGCCGTCCGGCGGCTCCTTCACATCCCACTTGTTGATGACGAAGATGCACGCCTTGCCCCCATCGTGCGCGAGCTTGGCCACGCGCTTGTCGCCGTCGGTCAGGCCTTCGCTGCCGTCCACGACGACCAGGGCGCAATCCGACCGCTCGATCGCCCGCGTGGCGCGGTTCGCCATGTAGTACTCGACGCTGCCCTGGATCTTCCCGCGACGCCGGAGGCCGGCGGTGTCGATGAGCCGAAACCGCTCGTCGCGGTACTCGATCTGGGTGTCGATGGCGTCGCGGGTCGTGCCGGGAATGTTGGAGACGATCGCACGCTGTTCGCCCGTGAACGCGTTCAGCAGCGAGGATTTGCCCACGTTGGGCCGGCCCACGATCGCGAGGGCGATCTCCTCCGCGACTTCGGTGGGGTCCACGTCCGGCAGGAGGCGCGCCACCTCGTCCAGGACGTCGGCGACGCCGCGCCCGTGCAGGCCCGAGACGGGCCAGACGTCCGCGAGGCCGAGACTGTAGAACTCGTTCGCCGCATCGTCGCGGCCGGGGTGGTCGGCCTTGTTGATCACGAGGAGGACGGGTTTTGGGAACCCTCGCAGCCGGTCGGCGAGTTCGTAATCGCCGGCGACCGGCCCGGTCGTCGCGTCGGCGACGAACAACACGACGTCGGCCTCGGCGAGCGCGACCTCCACCTGGACCTTGATCTGCTCGATCAGGGGATCCTCGTCCTGGAAGACGATGCCTCCGGTGTCGACGAGCGTGAAGTGCTTGCCGTTCCACATCGCCTCGGCGTACAGCCGGTCGCGCGTGATGCCGGGTGTGTCCTCGACGACGGCGACGCGCTTCTTGATCGTCCGGTTGAACAGCGTGCTTTTGCCGACGTTGGGTCGGCCGACGATCACGACGACGGGGAGCTTGGAGCGGGTTTGCATGGCGCGTACGGAAGCGCGACCTAGCTTGCGGCGCCTTCCGCCTAGGTTACCCGTGCCGGGAATCGGGAAACGGGAATCGGGAATCGGGAAACGGGAGTCGGGAATCGGGAATCGGGAAACGGGAATCGGGAATCGGGAATCGGGAGGCACCCTACTCGCGCGCTTCCAGATGGTCCACGCGCACGGCCAGGGCCGTGCAGTTGTCGCTTCCTCCGCCGGCGAGGGCGGCGGCGACCAGGCGCCAGACGGCCTCGGACGGCGAATAGGCGGCGAGCGTCTGGGCGATCTGCGCATCGTTCACGTGGTTGGTCAGGCCGTCCGAGCAGAGCAGGAACCGGTCGCCCTCCCGCAACTCCCAGCGCTCGATGTCGGGGACCGTCTCGCCTTCGGTGCCGATCGCGCGCGTGAGCACGTGTCGGTAGGGGTGCGTCTCGGCTTCGGCCTCGGTGATCATGCCGGTCCGGATCGCCTCGTCCACCCACGTGTGGTCGTGTGTGAGCATCGCCCCCTCGCCGCCCCGCACGCGGTAGATGCGCGAGTCGCCGACCTGGACGGTGTAGGCCGCGTCTTGCAGGAGCACCAGCCCGCTCAGCGTGGTGCCCATGCCCTTTCGGGAGGGCACGGTGCGCCCGACATCCCCAACAAACCGGTTGGCGGCGTTCACCCCGGCAGCCATCGCGACCGAAGGGTCGGAGGAGGGGTGGTGGAGATACACGTCGATGAAGGTCTTGGCGGCAAGTTCGCTGGCGATCTGCCCCGCGGCATGGCCGCCCATGCCGTCGCACACGAGGAACACGAGCCCGCGGGTGGCCAGCGCCGCCTCGTCCTCCGGCAGGAAATACTCGAACTTGTCCTCGTTGTTCTCCCGCACGCGCCCGAGATCGGTCTTGCAGGCGACGGTCACCCGGGGAATCACCCGCAACGTCTCGGTGGCGACGAGTTCGCCTTGTTCGTACTCGGCGGTGATCTCGTCTATGGTTGCCTCCGCACTTTGAACTCGAGGCTTCCCAATCGGATCACGTCGTCCTCGGTGATGGCCGTGCGCATGTTCGCCGTGAGCTTCGCGTCGTTGAGCATCGTTCCGTTGGTGCTTCCGGTGTCCGTCACGAACAGGCCGTCCTCGGCGATCTCGATCGTGCCGTGCCGGCCCGACACGTACGGATCGGTGATGGCGACGTCGTTCTCGGACTTGCGGCCGAACGTGTTCACACCCTCGTGCAGCGGATACTCGACGCCGTCGCCGACCAGCTTCGCCACGGACGTCGCCACCGTTGGGGCGGACGGAATGGCGGCGGTCTTGTTCGAGGGGATCGCTGCGGTCGCGGTGGCCTGTCCCGGTTGGGAGAGCACCAACTCGACCCCACCCAGGCTCAGCTTGTCCCCGTTCTCCAGTTTGCGGCTGGACCCTGGTTCGAGCTTCTCGCCGTTGACCAGGGTGCCGTTGGTGCTGCCCAGATCCTCGATGGTCAGCACGCCCTCTTCGGACGACACCTGGGCGTGCCTGCGGCTGGCGCGCGCGTCCGCGACCAGCACATCGCCTTCCCGGCCGAGCACGTTCGTGCCCGGTCGGAGGGGGTGCTCGCGTCCCGAGCTGTCGACCAGCACGGGGAGTTGGACGGCCGGCGCGCCGAACGCGTCGTCGGGGAGGGCCTTGTCGAAGATCAAGCCGCACTCGACGCAGAACATCACGCCCGCCGGGTTGAACGTCTTGCAGACGGGGCACTGGATGGGCTTGATCGTCTGCGTCGCGTTGAGCGTCGGGGCCGTTCCCATCATGGTTCGGTTCGGGTCGGCGCTCGGGGGCGCCCCCAACTGCGTGCGGTTGGGATCCGAAGCGAGGGACTGCGTCTTGCCGGATTCGTCGTTCATACCGTAGGGGCCGTCACCACTTTACACGACGGATCGGGCGCGTCCGATTGCTCATCCAATCCTCCGATTCGCCTCATCCTGGTCGATTCCCTCGATTTCGATCTCCTTGTTCCGGCTCGAGTGGCCGCGCACGATCTTGACCGAGCGCTTGGCCACCTTGAGGGTTTTGGCGATCAGGGCGCACACGGCCTCGTTGGCCTCGTTGTCCGCCGGCGGCGCGGTCACCCACACCTTGAGCCGACCGTCCTCCTGCCGCTCGATGGCGTTGCGGGTGCTGCGCGGCTGCACGCGCACCGAGCAACGAGCGTTCATTGCGGGACGGCGTGCCCTTCGACGACGGCCAGGGGAGACGACTCGTCCAACGAGCGCGCCGTGCTCTCGGCGAGGGCTCTCAGGGCGCCGGCGAGGCGCGCCCCTTCGGAGCGGGTCCGGGCGATTTCATCCCGCACGCGTTCCAAACGGCCCATGGCCGCCCGATGCGCCTCGCCGGCGTCCAACCGCGCTCGGTCGAGAATCTGCTCGGCCTCGCGGTGCGCGGCGGCTCGGGTTTCGTCGGCCGTCTTCTGTGCGAGCAGAAGCGCTTCTCGGAGGGTGTCCTCTTGCGCGCGGTGCACTTCGAGCTCGGAGCGCTGCCGCTCGCACAGCTCGCGCGAAGCCTGAATCTCCTTGATGAGGGTTTCGATCTCCAAAGCGGCCTTTTGAAGCCACTCGTCCACGGTCGGGCGATCGTAACCGCGCAGGGCGCGGCGAATCTCCAGCCGCTCCAAATCGATGGGGAGGATGCGTTCCATCGCTGTCGTTCTCCTTGCGGCCCATCCGTTGGCCGCCATGTTCCCTTACGTCCGAAGGCGGTCCGAGGTTACTTCGAGGTTCCGCCCTTGAGTTTGGCTTCGACCTTCTTGAGGTTCACCTTGGCCGCTTCGTCGTTGGGATCGACGGCGAGCAACTGGTCCCAAACGCGCTTGGAGTCGGCGAACAGGCCGAGGCGATCGTAGGCGTGCGCGAGGATGCGGAACGTGTTCGCGTGCGGGGGGCGAGCCATCTTGAGCATCGGCTCGAGCAGCGCGGGGATCTCGAGGTAGGACTTCTTCATGAAGTAGAAGTTCGCCTCGGGGTAGGCCGCATCGGGGTCGTTCGGATTGGATTTCCGGTAGCGCACGTAGGTCGCCAGCGCCTCATCCCAAGCCAGGACGTTTTCGAGCATCCAACCCAGATCGGTCGCGATCTCGTAGTCGGCGGGATCGAGGCTTTGCGCCGCGCGCAGGGACTGGATCGACTTGAGGTAGTCCCCGGCCTCGAACCAAACGTCGCCCTGGGTGCTCAGGCGATCGTGGATGGCGCCGTCGATGACGCGCATGCGGGTCGGGTCGAGTTGGGCGCCCGCCGGCTGGATCAGGGTCAAGGCGGCGAGCGTCCCGACGAGCGCGCGGATGGTCAGGCGGCGGAGCGGTTTCATCGGTCTAGTTCTCCAGCGAGCAACTCCTGCACGATCGTCGGATTGGCCCGCCCTTGCGACCGCTTCATGACCTGCCCGACGAGAAAACCCTTCACGCCGGATTGCCCGTGTAAATACTTGGCTACTATCTCCGAATTCTCCTCCAGAACTTCGCGAACGATGAGGAGAAGGGCCGAGCGGTCGGAGAGTTGCGAGGTGCCCTTTTGGGCCGCGATCTCGCTCGGCATCCGGCCGCTCGCGAAGCTGTCGTCAAACAACTCCTTGCCCATTTTGCCGCTGACCTCGCCCGATGCGATCAGGTGGGTCAGGTCGACCAAGTGTGAAGGAGATACACGCGATTGACGGGCCGAGACTCCCGCGTCGTTCAGCAGTTTGGCAAAATCGGAGTTCATCCAGTTGCAGACCGGCTTCGGCTCGCCGCCGAGGGCGACGGCCTCCTCGAAGAACTCCGCCCACTCGCGATCGCCCACGAGCCGGGCCGCGTCCGCGGCGCCCAACCCCAACGTACGCTCGTAGCGGCGAGCCTTCGCCAAAGGCAACTCGGGAAGCGACGCGCGTAACGCTTCGATCTGCACCGGATCGAACTCCATCGGGACCAGGTCGGGGTCGGGGAAGTAGCGGTAGTCGTTCTCCTCCTCCTTGACGCGCATCGGGAAGCTCTCGCCCTTCTGCTCGTTCCAGCCCCGGGTCTCCTGGAGAACGGGTTCGCCGCGCTCGAGGAGCGCGATCTGGCGGCGGGTCTCGAACTCCACGCCCTGCTGCACGCTGCGGAAGCTGTTCAGGTTCTTCAGCTCGCTCTTGGTGCCGTACCCGGCGCTGCCGGCGAGGCGCACCGAGACGTTCGGCTCGCACCGGAGCGAGCCCTCCTCCATCTTGCCGTCGCAAACCCCGAGATAGAGCAGGATCGAACGAAGCTGGGCGAGGTACTCCTTGGCCTCCTCCGGCGTGCCGATGTCGGGCGGGAACTCGGTGACGATCTCCATCAGGGGCGTGCCCGCGCGGTTGAAATCGACGCCCGAACCCCCTTCGGCGAGGTGGACGAGCTTGCCCGTGTCCTCCTCGAGGTGGACGCGGCGGATGCGAATCCGCTTGGAGGCGCCATCGGCCGCCGGAATCTCGAGAAAGCCCGCGTAGCCCAAAGGGTTGGTCTCCCCATACTGGCTCACCTGATAGCCCTTGGGAAGATCGGGATAGAAGTAGTTTTTCCGATGAAATACTGAACGCATCGCGATCGTGCAGTTGAGGGCAAGGGCCGTGCGCAGGACCATCTCCACGGCTCGGTGGTTGGGGACGGGAAGCGCCCCGGGCAACCCCAGGCAGACCGGGCACGTGCGCGTGTTCGGCGCTCCGCCGAATGCGACCGGGCAGCGGCAGAACATCTTGCTTTCGGTCGCTAGCTCGGCATGGACCTCCATGCCCACGCTGGCCGTGTAGTCGCGCATCTTCGGCTATTGAACCCGGGAACGCCTGCCCCCGGTAAACTCACGCCCGCCATGGACTACCGTCGTTCCTACCTGCGCGATCTGTTTGCGCTCGAGCCCGGTTCGAGCGCCCACGCGTACGGCTGGGTCAAGACGCGTCGGGACAGCAAGGGCATCACGTTCGTGCAGCTCAGCGACGGGTCGTGCTTTCGCGACCTTCAGATCGTGGTGGACGAGGGGACGATTCCCGAGGAGACCCTGAAGCTCGTCACCACAGGCGCCTGCGTGCGGTTCGACGGAACGATCGTCGCCTCCCCCGCGGCGGGCCAGGCGGTCGAATTGAAGGCGGAAACGCTGGAGGTGTACGGCCCCGCCGACCCTGCCGTGTACCCCCTCCAGAAGAAGGGCGCGTCCTTCGAGTTCCTGCGTGAAATCGGGCACCTACGCACTCGGGGAAACACGTTTGGAGCGGTCTTTCGGGTGCGCGCCGAAGCGTCGTTCGCCATCCACCGCTTCTTCCACGAGCGCGGTTTCCACGCGATCCATACGCCCCTGATCACCGCGAGCGATGCCGAGGGCGCGGGCGCGATGTTCGCCGTCACGACGGCCTTGGAGCCCGGCCACGGCGACGACGCCAGTTACGCCCTGGCCAAGCCCAAGCAAGCCGACGACTTTTTCGGCCGTCCCGCGTACCTCACCGTCAGCGGCCAACTCGAGGCGGAGACGTTGGCGCTCGGCATGACCAACGTGTACACGTTCGGTCCGACGTTCCGCGCCGAGAACAGCCACTCGAGCCGCCACCTGGCCGAGTTCTGGATGATCGAGCCGGAGATGGCGTTCTGCGGGCTCGAGGGGAACATGGCCCTGGCCGAGGAGTTCCTCAAAGAGGTGATCCGGCACCTGCTCGACCATTGCGCGGAGGACCTCGAGTTCTTCAACAAGCGCATCGAACCCGAACTGCTTTCCACCCTGGGGCACGTCGTCGAGAGCGAGTTTGAGAGGATGACCTACACCGAGGCTGTGGCTTTGCTCGAGGCGAGCGGCCAGTCGTTCGAGTTTCCGGTGTACTGGGGGTGCGACCTGCAGAGCGAGCACGAGCGCTGGCTGACCGACACGAAGGTCGGCAAGCCGGTCATCCTCACCGATTACCCGAAGGAGATCAAGGCGTTCTACATGCGCATGAACGACGACGGGAAAACCGTGCGGGCGATGGACGTGCTCGCGCCGCGCATCGGCGAGATCATCGGGGGCTCCCAACGCGAGGAGCGCCTCGACGTGCTTGAAAGGCGGATCGAGGAGATGGGGCTGCCGAAGGAGGCGTACTGGTGGTATCTGGATCTGCGCCGGTTCGGTACGGCGCCGCACGCGGGGTTTGGGCTGGGCTTTGAGCGCTTCCTGATGTATGTGACCGGTATGAAGAACATTCGGGACGTGATTCCCTACCACCGGGCCCCGGGCCAGGCGGAGTTCTAAGGGCGTGCGGATCCGCGGCTTCGATTCCCGGATGCTCGCCGAGCTGAAACGGCACAAACGCAACATCCTGCTCGGCCTGGCGTGTTCGGCGGTTGCCTCGGGCCTGCTCGCGATCGTCGGCCTGTTCGTCAAATTCATCCTCGATGCGGTCGCGAACCGCGATGTGGCGATGCTGAACTGGCTGAGCCTTGGCGTCATCGCCATCTTCAGCGTCAAGTACTGGTTCACCCGAGGGCAGACTTACTACCTGAGCAAGGCCGCAGCCATGCTGACGGCCGAACTTCGCCAGCGGCTGTTCCGCAAGCTGCAGGCGCTGCCGATCAGCTACTTCAACGAAAAGCGCGCGGGTTCGATCCAGAGCGTTCTCACAAACGACGTCCAGGTGTATCAAAGCGCGGTGGGCGTCGTGCGGGACGCGATCGACGGGCCGGTGAAGATCATCTCCGGGTTCGTGATGATCTTCTATCTGCAGTGGCAGCTCGCCCTGGCGGCCATGGTGGTCATTCCCCCGATGGCGTGGGTCATCCAGCGCAACGGGCGCAAGATGAAGCTCGCCCAGGGTGAGGTGCAGGACGACCTGAGTTCGCTGACCGCGATGATGCAGGAGTCGCTCCAGGGTACGCGCATCGTCAAGAGCTTTTCGGCCGAGGAACGGGTGGCAACCAAGTTCTCGGAACTGGTGCAGCGCAGCCTTGCGAGCCAACTGCGCGCCGTGCGCCGGATCGCCACGCTCAAGCCGACCGTGGAGCTGCTGGGAGCCGTCGCCCTGGCCATCGTCGTCTTCGTGTGCGGACAGCTCGTCGCGCGCGGTTTTCTCGTCGTCTCCGATCTGGCGTCGTTTCTCTACTTCCTGGACCTGATCAACCAGGGCACGAAGAACCTGGGCTCGCTCAACCAGACGTCGGGCCAAGTGCAAGCGGCTTCGGACCGGATCGAACGCGAAGTGCTCGGCGTTCCCGAGCAGCACCTCGAAGATCCCAACGCCCTGGCGCCGGCGATCGCGACCGGCCACATCGAGTTCCGCAACGTTTCCTTCACCTACGCGGACGGGACCCAGGCGCTCAAGAACGTGAGCTTCTCGATCGAACCGGGAACGAGCCTTGCGTTGGTGGGGCCGAGCGGGTCGGGCAAGAGCACGATCGCCGACCTCTTGCTTCGCTTTTACGACCCTACGGACGGGTGCATCCTGTTCGACGGCGTCGACCTCCGCGAGCTTCGCCTGAGCTGGCTGCGCGCCCAGATCGGTGTCGTTCCGCAGCAGACCTTCCTGTTCGCAGGCACCATCGCGGACAACATTCGCCTGGGGGCGCCGGACGCGACCGACGAAGAGGTGGTGGAGGCCGCGCGCGCCGCCCACGCCGAAACGTTCGTGCGCCGCATGCCCCAGCAGTTCGAGACCGAGTTGGGAGAGCGGGGCATCCGCACGAGCGGCGGCGAGATGCAGCGGATCGCGATCGCCCGCGCGCTCGTCCGCAAACCCACCATGTTGCTTCTCGACGAAGCGACGTCCAACCTCGACGCGCACAGCGAGCGCGCGGTGCAGGAGGCGCTGGACGAGGTCATGCGGCAGCGCACGACGCTCTTTATCGCCCATCGCCTGACGAGCGCGGCGCGGGCGGACCGCATCGTGATGCTTCTTCACGGGGAGGTGATCGAGCACGGGACGCATCGCGAACTGCTCGCGCACGACGGACCGTACGCCGCCATGTACCGGGCGTTCAGCAACGGGGTGATCGATGAGTCCCTCGCCTGAGGTCCTCCTGGCGGCACTGGAGCTCCGCTGCGGATATCCTGCGCGGACCGTGCTCGAGGACGTGACGTTCGACGTTCGACAGGGCACGGTGACGGCCCTGCTGGGGCCTAACGGAAGCGGCAAGTCTACGCTCCTCAAGACGCTGGCCAAGACGTTGCCCGCGCAGGACGGCGAGGTTCACGTGCTTGGCGATCCCCTTCGCTCGCTCAGCTTCCGCCAATTGGCGCGCCGCGTCGCCTACGTGCCGCAGGAGGAGCTCGCCGCCTTTCCGTTCACGGTCGAGGAGATCGTGC
This sequence comes from Fimbriimonadaceae bacterium, assembly GCA_023957775.1. NCBI lineage: Bacteria > Bacillati > Armatimonadota > Fimbriimonadia > Fimbriimonadales > Fimbriimonadaceae > Fimbriimonadaceae bacterium. Next base: position 47,388 of record JAMLGR010000004.1, read on the forward strand.
TGATGGGTCGTCTCCCCTACTCGGAAGGCCTCTTCGAGACGGCCGACGACCGCCTCGCGGCGCGCCAGGCCATGGAGTTGGCGGACTGCCTGGAGCTAGCCGATCGTCCGGTGACCGAGCTGAGCGGCGGCGAACGCCAGCGCGTGCTGCTGGCGCGCGCCCTGGCGCAACAAGCGCCCGTGCTGCTTCTCGACGAACCGACCTCGCACCTCGACGTGCGGCACCAGGTGGAGATCGTGCGCCTCCTGAGGCGGCTGGCGGGCGAAGGGTACGGCATCCTTGCCGCGGTCCACGACCTCAACCTCGCCGCGTCGGTCGCCGATCGGGCCCTCTTGCTCGAGGGCGGGAGAATCGGGCTCAACGGTCCGTGCCGGGACGTGTTGGCCGACCAGAAAGTGGACGCCGTCTACCGCGTGGCCTTCCACCGCTACGAAACGGAAGAGGGCCCAAGAATGGTCCCGCAAATGGGCATGACCAACGATCGACGATAAGCGATCGACGACTATTTGCTGCCGGGCTTTCTCGCTTCGGGCGTGTACCACTGGCTCGAGATGTTCGAGTCGTTGGGTTGCGGCTTCTGGATCTGGGAAGACGGGAGCTGGATCGTGGGCACATCGCCCTTCACCATCGCGGGCCCCTCTTTCGACATCGTGTCCTGCGCCCCGCGCGCGGCGTTCTTGGTCCGCTCGGCGAGCGTCTTCGTGGAATCCGTCTCGCGGCTCTCGCCCGACGTGGGCGGCGCGAGTTCGACGGGCTGGTCGTTGGACGCGAAGTTTCGCATGCCGCCGTTCACGAAGAACAGCATCGCCCCGAGGACGATGAGCACCGAGACCAGGATGTAAGGTGGCTTGCGCTTTCTCATACCGTTCCCTTCCTCCGCTAAACTCGGAGGAGTTGACCCAACGCTCCCCATGTTAGCAGGAATCGAGCCATGAAGCCGTCCGACTCGCCTTTGCCCCTCGTGGCGATCGACGCCCGACTTGTGTCGGGTTCGAGCACGGGGGACAGCACGTACTGGACGGGCCTGGTTCGCGCCCTGCTGCGGCGGGCGCCGGAATTTCGCTATCTGTTACTCTCCAACGTCGCAAAGCCTCCGGAGATTCCCGAAACGTCACATTCCCAGTGGGTCGTCGTACCTGGGCGGTCGTCGCGATGGTGGAGCCTGGTCTCGTTTCCGATGGCGGCGCGCCGGGCCGGGGCGGACGTCCTGCACACGCAGTACACCCTTTCGCCGTTGGCCGGAAAGCATGCGGTGACCACGATCCACGACGTGTCGTTCCTCATCGGACCGGAGTGGTTCCAGCCGAAGGACCGGCTGCTCCTCACGCAGTTGGTCGGCCCCTCCGCGCGCCGCGCGGCCAGAGTCGTCACCGTTTCGCAAACCTCGCGCCGAGACATCGTTCGTCTGCTGGGCCTGCCCGAAGCCAAGGTGGTCGCAACGCCCCTGGCGGCAAGCGAGGCGATCGAACGGATGGAGATCGGCGACGCCCGGGCGCTGGTTGCCCGGGCGTTTGGACTCGAGGGCCCGTTCTGCCTGACCGTGGGCACGCGATGGCCGCGAAAGAACATGCAGCTGGCGGTGGACGCCGTCGAGGGTTTGGGCGAAGCGTTCCCGCACCGGCTGGCCCTGACGGGAAAGGCGGGCTGGGGCGAAGGGGAGCTCGGAGCGCGCACGGTGCCCCTCGGGTACGTGGAGGAGCGCCAACTGTCCGCGCTCTACTCGTGCGCGGACGTGTTCCTCGCCCCGAGCCGCTACGAGGGGTTCGGCCTGACGCTGCTCGAGGCGTTCCGATGCGGGTGCCCGGTGGTCGCCAGCGTCGGGGGGTCGCACCCGGAAGTGGCGGGCGACGCCGCGCGACTCGTCCCGGAGTGGGACGCGGAATCGTGGAGCGCCGCGTTGAGGGAACTGCTGGGCGATTCGAGTAATCTGGCCGAGTTGCGGCAACGAGGTCCGGCCCGCGCGGCGGCGTTTTCATGGGACGAAACCGCCCGCTTGACCGCCGAGGTGTATCGCGAGGTGTTGCTATGATCGATCCCCAGCTTTTGTCCGTGCTCGCCTGTCCGGTGTGCGACGACCGGCCACCCCTTCGAGAGGAGGGCGACTACCTTGTTTGCACGCGCCGGGGCCACGCCTTTCCCGTCAAGGAGGGCATTCCCCACCTGTTGCCCGAGGACGCGATCCCCTCCGAGGCTTACGAGGAGTTGAAGCGTGGCGGATAGAGAGCTCAAAGCGCTGGTGCTGCACGGTCCCAGCCTCAACCTCTCGGGATTTCGCGAGCCCGACGTGTACGGCAAGAAGCCCCTCGAAGAGATCGACGCCGAGATCAATGCGACGGCCGTGAGGCTCGGCATCGAGGTCCGCATCCTGCAGTCCAACTCCGAAGGGGTCTTGATCGACACGATTCAAGAGCACCGCAAGTGGGCGCACGGCATCGTGATCAACCCCGCGGGCCTGACGCACTACTCGATCGCCTTGCGAGACGCCCTGACGAGCGTCCGATTGCCGGTGATCGAGGTGCATCTGTCCAACGTGCACGCGCGGGAGGAGTTCCGCCGCCACTCGGTGATCGCGCCGATCACGGTGGGCCAGATCGTCGGACTGGGCGGCTACGGCTATTCGCTGGCGCTCCAAGCGCTCGCGAACCTCGAACGGGAGGTGGTGTAGATGGGCAACCTCGAGCGGGTGCGCGCGGCGATGCGGGCCAAGGGGCTTTCGGCGATGCTGCTCAGCGAGATCGGGAGCGTGCAGTGGGCGAGCGGCTTCACCGGCACGGCCGGGTGGGTGTTGCTTACCCCGGACGACGGGGTGTTCGTCACCGACAGCCGGTACACCCTGCAGGCGCGGGAAGAGGTGGCGGACCTCCCCGTCGTCACGTTTGGGAGCCCTACCGACGGGGCCACCGCCCTGGGCGAACAGGTAGCCCGCCTCGGCATCCAAAGCCTTGGTTTCGAGTCGGACTCGGTCACGGTGGAGACGTGGACGAAGTGGAAGGCCAAGTTCGGCTCCGTCGAACTGGTCCCCTCGCCGGAGTTCGTCGCACCGCTGCGGATGGTCAAGACCCCCGCGGAGATCGACAAGATCCGGCAGGCGTGCGCCGCGGCCGACGCCTGTTTCGAGCACGTGAAGCGGATGATCCAGCCCGGTGTCCGGGAGTACGACATCGCGCTCGACATCGAGTTCTTCTTCAGGCGCCAGGGGATGGAGGTCGCGTTTCCCGTGATCGCCGTGAGCGGAGCGAAGAGCGCGCGGCCGCACGGCAAGCCGGGGGAGAAGGTGCTCGAACGGGGCGACTTCGTCACGTTGGACTTCGGTGCGAAGGTGGACGGGTACTGCAGCGACATCACGCGCACCGTGGTCGTCGTGGAAGCCTCCGATCGCCATCGCGAGATTTACAGCCAGGTCCTGAAAGCCGAGACCGCGGCCATCGAGGCCATGCGTCCCGGCGCCCGTGCCAGCGACATCGACGCCCTCGCTCGTCGCGTGCTCGACGAGAAGGACCTGGCGCGCTACTTCGGCCACGGTCTCGGCCATGGCCTCGGGCGCCTGGTGCACGACGCCGGACGCATGAACGCGACCTCCGAGACGATCCTCGAAGTCGGCCAGGTGTGGACCGTGGAGCCGGGCGTCTACATCGAGGGCTTTGGAGGGGTGCGGATCGAGGACGACGTGGTGGTGACGGAGAACGGGGTCGAGGTGCTCACCCACGCCCCCAAGGAGCTGCTGTTGTTGCCGATTCAAGAGTGCGACCGGTCCTGACGGTCCGGGGAATCGGCCTTCGCGCCGAAGGGCCGACGCTGACGACGCGGCTCGGATCGGGGCAGTCGCTCGCGGTGCTTGGGCCTGCGGCATCCGGAAAGTCCCGCCTCCTGCGCGTTCTGGCCGGGGATGAACGACCTGCCGTGGGCAAGGTCGAACTTCTCGAACAGTCCGTGTGGGCCGGGGTCGAGGGAGCGTCGAGGCGAACGACCCCGCTCGCCCTCGCCAAGCGGTGTGCCGGGCCCAAAGGCACCGGACGGGCGACCGAGGCCCTGGCGGATTGCGGTCTGTGGGACGCGCGATCCAAAGCCTTGTCCGAACTCTCGCCCGGACAGCTCGCCGCCACCGAGCTTCTGCCGGCCCTCCTGGCCCCTCCGTCGCTCCTGGTCGTAGACGGGGCGTTGGACCGCTTGGATCCGTGGACGTTCGAAAGCGTTTGGAAGGCGATCCGGCGCCGGCTGGAACAGGGCGGCGCCCTTCTCGTCGCGACGCACCGGGCCGATCGCCTCCACCTCTTTTCGAGCGTGGTCGTCCTCCGGGCGCAACAGGTCCGGTTCTTCGGAACCCTCGAGGCGCTGGTTCGGCTTGCGGGGCCGACCGAGATCGTCATCGAGACGCAGCACGACGCCGAAGTGCGCGCCCTGGTCGAGCCGTTCGAGGCGACGGTCCGTGCGACCGAACAGGGGCTGGTGGTGCAGGTCGGCGAGGGCCAGGAGCTGGCCGCCAGGCTGCTGCTCGAAGGGTATGGGAACGCGCGCGTGGTGATGGTGCGCGAGGCGACGGCGGACGAGGCCCTTCGGCGCCTGTAGGCTGAGGGTAGCCTAGCGGTTCAATGACAACACTTCTCGCTACCTGGCGCGAGCCAGGGCAAGTTGCGATCAACGCCGCATGGAACGCCCGCGCCAAGGGCGCCGACCTGCGCACGACGCTGGAGACCGGGCTTGCGGTTGCGGAGGCGGACCCCTCCCTCGTCGCCATCGGCCTGGGAAGCCTTCCAAACCGCGACGGGGAGCTCGAGCTCGACGCGTCGATGATGGACGGAGCCGACCTGTCGGCCGGGGCGGTCTGCGCGGTCCGAGGCATCGTCCCCGTGATCTCGGTCGCCCGGAAGGTCCTGGAGGAGACGCCCCACGTCATGCTCGCCGGCGACCAGGCCCGGCGCTTCGCGATCTCGAAGGGCATGGCACCCCAGAACCTGATGACCGCGCAGTGCATCGAGCGGTACGAAGAGTGGCGCCGCAATCCCGAGAAGATGGAGTCGAAGTACCTGCACACGACGGGGGAGCACAACGGCGACACGATCACGATGCTCGGGCTGGAATCTCCCTCGCATCTCGTCGCCGCCTCGTCCACGAGCGGGATGGGCTTCAAACTGCCGGGCCGAGTGGGCGATTCCCCGATCGTCGGCGCCGGCATCTACGCGGACGACGAGGTGGGGGCCGCCGGGGCGACGGGCTTGGGCGAGGAGCTTTGGAAGGCCGTCGCCTCCTTCCGCACGTGCGAGGCGATGCGGCGTGGCCTTTCCGCCCAAGAGGCGTGCGAGGAGACGATCGCCCAGATGATGCGGCGGCAGGAGGCCGCGCGCAAGATGCCTTGCGTCGTGCTCGCCCTGCGCAACGACGGCGATTGGGGCGCCGCCACGACCGAGGGCGAGTTTCCGCTTTGGGTGTGCCAGGACGGCGAGATGCAGCTCAAGGTCTTCCACGGTCCCAACTAGCCATGGCCCGCCTCATCGGAACCGCCGGACACGTCGACCACGGAAAGACCACCCTCATCCGGGCCTTGACCGGGATCGACGCGGACCGCCTGCCCGAGGAGAAGAAGCGGGGCATGACGATCGACATCGGTTTCGCCTACATCGATCTCCCCGGGATCGGGCGCGCCTCGATCGTCGACGTTCCGGGGCACGAGCGGTTCCTGACGAACATGTTGGTGGGCGCGCTCGGGATCGACGTGGCCTTGCTTTGCGTGGCGTCCGACGAGTCGGTCATGCCGCAGACGCGGGAGCACCTGCAGATTCTCGAGCTGCTCCCCGTCGAGCGGTTGATCGTGGCGATGACGCGATCCGACCTCGCCGACGAGGAGACCAGGATGATCGCGCGCGAGGAGATCGAGGAGCTCGTTGCCGCGTCGCGGTTCCAATCCGTGCCGATTCTCGAGGTGTCCGCGGTGACGGGCCAGGGCATCGACGCGCTGCGCCAGGCCCTGGCGGAAGGGCTTTCCGGAGACGAGGCCCCCGAACCCGGCCCCTGGTACCTGCCCATCGATCGGGTGTTCGGCGTCAAAGGCCACGGATGCGTCGTGACCGGAACGCTGGCGCAAGGAGCCGTCGCGGCGGGCGACCGCGCGGTCCTCCAGCCCGGCGGGCTCGAGGTTCGAGTACGCGCCATCCACAGCCACGACGAATCCCTGCAGAAGGCGGAGCACGGTCGGCGGACGGCGTTGAACCTGGGCGGCGTGAAACTGGAGGACGTTCACCGAGGCATGGTCGTCGGCGAGCCCGGGGGCGTGTTCGAAACGACGTTGATGGACGCGCGCGTCCGCTGGCTCCAACGGCCCAAGCATGGAGCCCGGGTGCGCGTCTCGGCCGGGGCCGAAGAGGTGATCGCCAAGGCTTTTCACAACGATGGCGAACCCGAGATCGTGCAACTGCGCCTGGAGTCGCCGCTCGCCGTGGCCCATCGCCAGCCGGTCATCATCCGACGGTACAGTCCGCCCGAACTGCTGGGCGGCGGCCGGGTGATCGTGCCCCACGCGCGACAGCGACGCAAATCCGAAGCGTTTGCCCCCGTCGCGGACACCGGCTCGAACGAGGACGCGATCCTGGAGGCGTTGGGCGATCGGCCCGGGGTGAGCACGGACGAGGTGTGCCGCCTCTTGGGGAAGACGCCGCAGGCGCTGGGGAAGGCGTTCGAGACGCTTTCGGCGGACCGGCGCGTGCGCGGGTTCGCCGGCTTGTGGTTCCGAACGGAGGCCTTCGAAGCCGCCGTGGCGACCTTCTTGGCGGCGCTGGCCGATGCCCACGAGAAGCAGCCCGGAACGGCGTATCTTCCGCGCGAACGAATCAGCGAAGCGTCGGGGCTGCGGTGGTCCGGCAAGCCCTTGGATCGCATCCTTGCGGCGCTGGCCGCCGAAGAGCGCATCGCCGTGAGCGGCACGGGGGTGCGGCACCCCGAGTTCCAGCTCAAGCTGACCGAACGGCAGCGGCAGCTGTTGGACCGGGTGAAGGGCGCGCTGGAGGCGGAGGCGATCAACGTTCCCGGCCCGAACGACCTGGCCCGCACTCTCGCCGTTCCTCCCCAGGCCGTGGACGAGATCCTCCGACTGGGCGTCGAGGCGGGTGAGATCGTGCGGGTCGACGAGGGGCTGTTTTACACCCAAGCGCAAATCGCCGGAGTCAAACAGCGGACGATCGAGGTCGCCCAGGGCAAGCCGTTCGCCGCGGCCCAGTTTCGCGACGCCGTCGGCACGACGCGCAAGTATGCGATTCCGCTGCTCGAGTATCTCGACCGCATTCGATTCACGACGCGCGTGGGGGACCAGCGCATGGTCAACGGCTGACGCTGGATAGACTGGACCCATGACGCTCAACGAGTTCGCGTCCAAGAAGCGCCTGGCCCTCTTCGAGGATCTGAGGGCGGGTCGAGATCCGGGCGAGGGCGTGTTCGACCCCGAGCTCCTGCGGGAGGCACGGACGAAGTCCGCTCCCCAGTTGGGCGCGACGCGGTACGAACCCGATGCGATCGTGATCGAGTTCATCTACCCGGATCCAGACTCCTCCGCGACCGTGCTCTCCGTCCGACTCGAAAGTCCGCAGCGCATCGTCTTCCTGCCCGTCCCGTCGTGGGTCGTGGAGACGATCTGGCAGGGAGAGATCGACGGCAGCTTCCAGTTCGAAAGGGATGCGCGCCGTCTGGTCGAGGAGTTCCAAGCCGAACTCGATCCGGAGGCGAACGCCAACTGGTTCTTGCCCCGCGCCGCGAAGCGCCGCGAGTGACGCTTTAGGCCCCGCACTTTTGCTGTCCCGCACTCCTACCGGGTTTGGCGGAACCCTGGTATTCCTGGCGGGAAGACCCCCTCGAGGCATCCCAAAGATGAACCCTAGACAGAGTCAAGAGGACTCTCGCCAAACCCGGAATTGTGGGAGACGGCGTCAACGACACTGTCACGGAGGATGGAATGTCATTTCGCGTAAATACGAACGTCAGCGCGATGAATGCCTTGAGGAACCTTGGCGTGAACTCCGCGGACCTGGAGCGGTCGATCAACCGGCTCTCAACGGGTTTGCGGATCAACTCCGCCGCGGACGATCCCGCAGGCCTCATCGCCTCTGAAAGTTTCCGGTCGCAGATCGTGGGTATCGATCAGGCGGTCCGAAACAGCCAGGACGCGATCAACTATGCCAAGACGGCGGAGGGCGCCCTCGACGAAGTCAACCGGCTTCTGCGGGATGCACGCGCTCTGGCGGTGGGCGCCGCCAACACCGGCACCTTGTCGGACGCTCAGGTTCAGGCGAACCAGAGCCAGCTCAACTCGATCGTCGAGTCGATTTCGCGCATTGCGACGTCGACGCAGTTTGGGACCAAGCATCTGCTTGATGGCAGCGCGGGCGTGGTGGCCTCGGTGACGAGCGGCACGAACGTCTCGGGTCTGAGCTTCACGGGAAGCTTCAACAGCGCGGCGATTACGACCAACTCGATCGTGACCATGCAGGTCACCACTGCGGCGACGCAGGCGATCGTGACCGGTACGCGAACGTTCGCCGCGGCGACCACCACGGTGGGCGCGGGCTCGTTCACGATCAACGGCCAGACCTTCACGACCTCGGCGACCGACACCATTGCGGACGTCGTGGCGCGCATCAACAACTCGTCGAGCACGACGGGTGTGACGGCCACCTGGACAGCAGGCGCCGGTGTTGGGCTGCAGGCCAAGGATTTCGGCTCGAACAAGCGGGTCGATCTTTCGGACGCCAACGCCGTGTTGCTCTCCGCAGCGGGAACCCTCGCTTCGGTGGGAACGGACGCGGTGGCCAGCGTGGTCATCGACCAGAACGGCACGACCGCTGGCGGTCTCGCCACGGTCACGTTCGACGCGGGCAAGGGCCTGAACCTTCGGGACTCGACCGGCAACAGCCTCACGTTGACCGTCGCGGGCAACGCCACGAGCGCCGCAACTGCGATCGGTCAGTTGAACGTCGGTTCCGCCCAGTTCCAGATCGGAGCGAACGCGGGCCAGACCAGCAACTTGTCGCTTGGGAACTTCGCCGCCACGGAACTCGGCCAGAACGCCGTTTCGGGCAAGAACCTGAGCAACCTCGACCTCACTACGGCTCAGGGCGCGACCGATGCGCTCTCCGTCATCGACAAGGCGATCAACGACGTCACGGTCTCTCGTGGCGCGGTCGGTTCGTTCCAGCGCAACACGCTTGAAACGAACATTCGCTCGCTGGGCCTCACCAAGGAGAGCCTCGCAGCGTCCGACTCGATCATTCGCGACGCGGACATCGCGGCCGAAATGACCCAGTACACGAAGCTGCAGATTCTGCAGCAGGCCGGTATCTCGGTCCTCGCCCAAGCCAACTCGGCGCCCCAGGCCGTGCTCGCCCTGCTGCGGTAACGCAGCACGACCATCAACCGAAAAGACAGCAACTCCAAGTCGGCCCCGGGGCGCTTACGCTCCGGGGTCCTTTTTTTCAAGCCACTCCCGGAGTCGCCTGCACAGCTCCGTCGAAAAGATTCGGTTACCTAACAATGTGGGCCTTTCGCGCGGTTCGACAAGAAGTCGGATCGGCGTGTCCTCGAGGGTGCCCTCGATGCTCACCCAACGCCCGAGTCCCACCCAACTGTGGATGTTCATGCGGAAGCGGACGCGCACGACCGCACCGCGCGGCACTCGAACCCGGTGCGTCTCCCCGACGAACTCCAGCTCGTCGGCGCGCACCACGAGGAACCCGACGTCCTCGTGCGGATCAAGGAGCCCCGAACGTCCGGGCCGCGCGAACCCCACGAACGTGCGGCTCTCCCCAAGGTCCACGCCCTGCTGAACGAGCCGTGCGCGCATCGCGTCGCGCATTGCCGCGTTCTCAAAATGGCCGAACAGGTTCACGGCCATCCAACCGACGACGGGCATGGCGACGAGCCACGCGAGGCCGTCCCCCATCATCTCCTGCGTTTCGAGCACCCGCCAAACGCCGACGGCGGCAAAAGGAAGGGCAAGGACGATCGGGATGAGGTTTCCCATCATCTTCCGTCGCGTGTTCCACACGTTGCCCGACACGGACCGTAGGATACACTCTGCCCTCCGATGACCCGCGCGCAGATCCGAGTGCTGAGCGTCGTCCCCGGCGCCGGGAGCATGGAGGCCGTGCTCGCCGATTTCGAGTCGCGCGGCGGCGGCATCGCGACGGCTCTGCTCGATCCGCGGCTGCGGGGCGTTGCCCGTGCGGCCGCATCGCTCTCGAACATCGAGGTGTTGCCTTTCCCCGCTCTGCTTGGACGGGCCGTCGCGCGGTGTGGGGGGCCTGCCACGTCGGTCGCACCGCGCAGCCTGGTGGAAGCGGCCGTGGCCGAGGCTTGTCGCCACCTCCCTCCGGATTCGCCGATGGGGGCGGTGGCGAAGTTCCCAGGTCTGCACCGCCGGGTGGCCAACGTTTTGAGCGAGCTGCGCGAGTGGCGGATGGACGCGGAGGCGATGCGGGTCTGCGCCGAGGCCGCCACTTCGACGTTGGCCGCGCGCCTGCACTCGCTGGCGGAGATCGAGTCGGAAGTGGATCGGCTCCTGGGCGACCTGGGACGGACCGTGCCCGCCTACGAGATCGAACGCAACCTCGACTTGCGACCCGAGCCCGACGCGCGCTGGGAATCGGTGCTCGTCGTCGCAGGCTCCGAGTACTCGCCGTTGCTCGCAGCCACGCTCGAGTGGCTCGGCGCCTGCGGCCAACCCATGACCGTGTGCGTCGATCGGCACGCTGGCGAAGCACGCTTGTTCGAAGGGGCGGGACAGATGGCGGACGGGCTCGGCGCGGCGCCGATCCCCTTCGGTCCCGAGGGCGGATTGGCCCGCGCGCTGTTCACCGATGCGGTGTCCAGCGATGCGTGTCCGCGCGTGGTGATCGAGTCCTGCGCCGACCCGTTGGCCGAGTCCGAGTGGGCCGTGCGGCGGTGTTTGGCGAACCTTGAAGCGGGCATCGCGCCCGAGTCGATCGCGATGATCGCGCGGGACCTCGAGACGTACGCGCCCCTGTTGACGGCGTCGGCGGAACGGTTGGGGTTGCCCCTTCGCCTTCACCGCCGGGTTCCCTTGAATTCGAACGCCTTTGCGCGCCTGGTGCTCGACGCGCTCGCCTTCTGCGCGGCAAGGGATGTGCGCGGGTTGGTTCCTATCCTGGCTTCCAGCTACCTGGCCTTGGGCCGAGAATCCCGGGACGCGTTGGAGGGTTTGGTGCGAGACGCCTTGGCGGCGGGAAGGGGCCAGTGGGAGGTGCTCGCCGACGCCGCGAAGGCGTCGAGCGGCCAGCACGGTTGGTTGGTGCGGCTGCTCGCGTGGCGGGCCGAGCACGTGGCGGATCGTGCCCCGCTCGCCGTTTGGAATGCCCGGTTGCGCGAGCTGTTCGCCGACCTCGCCGCGCCGGACGATCCCGAAGCGGTGCTGCCGACGACGGAGCGGGACCAGTGGGCCCAGTCCGCGTTCCAGCGCGCGTTGGCCCACGCGGCGTCGATCGATCGCGTGCGCGAGAACCCGGCCATTGGACTGGCCGAGTTTGCCGCGGAGTGCCGTTCCCTTTGCGACGTTGCCGATGCGCCGCTTCCCCCGCTCGAGGAGGGGATCGCGGTGGTCGCCTCGGCGGAAGAGTTGGGCCCCGTCCGGTGCGTCCATGTCCTGGGAATGCTCGAAGGGGTGTTTCCTCGGCGCCGTGCCGAGGATCCCGTGCTCTTCGACTCCCATCGCCAGGAGCTGGGGGCGCTTCGATCCGACCTTCCGCCCCTGCCGGACTCGCGGCGCACGGCCCGCGCCGAGCGCGACGCGTTCTACCGCGCGTGTACCGCGGCTTCCGAGCAGCTTGTCTTCAGCTACCCGGAGACCGAAGAGGATCGGGACAACGTCCCGGCGTTCTACCTCGCGGAGGTGTCTCGAGCGGCGGGCGAAGCCGTCGAGCGCTCGTCGCGGGCGCGGTTGGCTTGGGTGCCGGAAGGGTCGGAGTTGTGCTCCGAAGCGGACAGGCGGCTCTTCGAAGCCCTGGCGAAACCCAGGGAGCGGCCCCAGGCGCGCGTGGTTCGATCCGAGGAGGCGCGCGCCAAGATCCGGGCACCCGAAGCCGGCCCCTTTTCGACACGAGATCTGCGCGACGCCCTCGAGTGCCCGTTTCGAGGAGTCGCTCGAAGCCGCTTGCACCTCCACGGGCCGGCGGGAGACGCCTGGTGGTCCGGCCTGCGCCGACTGGCCGTGAAGGGGCGCCTCGCCTCGAGTCCGGATGAGGAGAGTGCGCGCCGGGCATTGTTGGCCGCTCTCGACGCCGAGATCGAGACCGTCCGTCCCGAAGCGTCGGCGTTCGACGTCTCGATGATGCGCATCGGGGGTCCGCGCTTGGTCGAGGAGATGGTCCAGCGCGAGTTTCGAGCGCGGTCGCTGTGGCAGAGGGAGGAGGGGAGCACCGCGCTCGACGCGCGCTTCGGAGACGGGCCCCTTCGGCAGGGCTTCCCGATCGACGGGGGTTTCGCGCTCGCGGGCGGGGTCGATGCCGTATCGCGCATCGGACCGTACAGGGTCGCCCACTTGTTCCGAGGCCAGATGCCGCCCACTCCCGACGACGAGGGGGGTGCGAACGATCTGGACTTGTTGGAGATCCAGATCGTCCTGCTCGCCCTGTGGGGCGCCGGCCCGGTGGCGGTCGAAGTGGATACGCCTTCCGACGGGAGGGCGTTGTTCGTGCTGCCCCGCGTGGCAGAGGCGTCGATGATCTCAGATCAGGCGGCCGGATTGCGCATCGTGTCGATGGGCGAGCCCCGGCCCGTTCTCGACGCGACCCGTGAGGCTTTGCGCGAGGCCGTCGACACGTTGCGTTCGGGGGTAATGCAGCCCGTTCCCGGCGAGGCTTGCCTCGGTTGCGGCTACGGCGAGTTGTGCCGGCGATCGCAGGAGTTCAGCGACGAGCCCGCGCTTTTCGAGGGGGGTGCATGAGCGGGCGGATCGAACTCTCGGCCGAGCAACGGGCGGTCGTCGAGGCGGTCGAGGGGGAGCTGGTCGTCCTTGCGGCCGCGGGCGCCGGGAAGACGCGCGTGCTCGTCGAGCGCTACCTGCGGATCGTGAGGGAGGGCACGCCTCCCGATGCGATCCTGACGATCACCTTCACCCGCAAGGCCGCCGCGGAGATGAAGCGCCGCATCGTGGACGCGCTCCGAGAAGAGGGGCGCGCCGAGGACGCCCAGACGGCCGAAACCGGACCGATCCAGACGATCCACGCCTTTTGTCAGCGGCTGCTGCGCGAGAATGCGCTCGAGGCGGGGGTCGATCCCGACGTGGAGATTCTCGCGGACGCCCAGGCCTCGCGCCTCTTGGAAGACGCGATCGAATCGACGCTGGCCCATCCGCCTGAAGGCGACGAGGTCGACGCCCTGATTGCGACGCTGGCCGGCAGGCGATCCCGATGGGAGGCCCGAACCGCGCACGCGGGTTTGAAGAGCGCGGTCCGCCGCGTCCTCGACACCCTCCGGGGCAGCGGGCTCTCCCCCGACGAGATCGAAAGGAGCCACGCCTCGGCAGATGCGGTGGAGGCGGCCTTCTCCGGGGCCTTTCTCGCGCAGCTCGACCCCCGCGTTCGTTCGGCGTACAGTGGCGACGAAGCCGCGCTGGACTTCGATGCGTTGGCTCGGGCGTACAAGGAGTGCCGCATCCGTGCGCCGAGGTGGTTGCGCCAGCGAGGTGGCGACGCCCGTGCGGCGGCGGCGAACGCATCGGGACTGGTGCGCATCGCATGCGCGGCTTGGCGCATCGCCGAGGAGGCGATGGCCGCCCGCCAAGCGTTCGATTTCTGTTCCCTGGAGGCCCGTGCCGTCGCTTTGTTGGCGGACTCGCCGGCTACGCGCGAGCGCCTTCGATCGCAATACCGCGCGGTGCTTGTGGACGAAGCCCAGGACGTGAACCCCGTGCAGTACCGGCTCCTCGATGCGCTTGGGATCGACCCGATGCTCGTGGGAGATCCCCAGCAGTCGATCTATGGGTTCCGTCTGGCCGACGTTCGCCTGTTCCGCGAGCGGGCCCTGGCCTCCGACCCCCGGCTGCTCCGAAGGAACTACCGCTCGGACCCAGGCATCCTCGCGTTCGTCGACCGCCTCTTCGGGGGCCTGTGGGGCGAGACGTACCGGCCCATGCGCGACGAGGCGCCGCTCGACCTCGCTTCGGATGCCCCTCCTCCGTCGTGCGAGGGCGTCGAGATCTGGCTCCAGCGCCAGAAGGACTCCGCCAGCGTGGCTCGAGGCGTGAGCGAGCTGGTGCGCCGCGGCACGCGCCCCAAGGACGTTGCGGTCCTCGTGCGGTCCGCACGGTTCGGGATCGACCTGGTGGAGCGGCTGGCCGTCGAAGGGGTGCCCGCGCGCATGGTCGGCGGATCGGAGCGTTTCTTCACGCGTTTGGAGGTGCGCGACGTGGCGAACATGCTGCGCGCCCTCACCGACCCGCGCGACGATTTCGCCTTGCTGGCCGCCCTCGGCTCGCCGATGGTCGGGCTCTCGCTCGACTCGATCGTCTGTCTGGCGGGCGAGTCGCTGGGCGAGCGGCTGGCAGCGTTTTCGCCCCCGCTGGAGGAGGACCGTGCGCTGTTGGAGCGGTTCCTCTCCTGGTTCGAACCCCTGCGCGCGTACGCCGATCGGCTGGGTGCGTGGGAGGTGATCGCGGAGGTCTTCGCGAAATCGCCTTACCTCGAGGCGCTCGCCGTGCGGCCGGACGCGGACCAGCGCCTGGCGAACGTGCGCAAATTGTTGCGTCTCGCCGTCGAGGAGCCCGAGTTGGGACCCAGCGAGTTCGCCGAACGCATCCGAGGAATCCAAGCGCTGCAGCACAAGGAGGGGGACGCGCCCGCGATGAACGAGGATGTCGACGCCGTGACCGTGATGACCGTGCACAAGGCCAAGGGGCTCGAGTTTCCCGTCGTGATCGTTCCCGACACCCATACGAAGATCGCACGGCGTCCCAACCCGGTCGTTGCAGACCCCTGGTTGGGACTCGTCGCGGCTTCCTACGGAGGCCACCCGGGCTGGGGACACTTGTGGCTCTCGGAGAGGCTTGCCGAACGGGAACGGGAAGAGGAGCTGCGCGTGCTGTACGTGGCGCTCACGCGGGCGCGCCACCGATTGATCGTCTGTGCCCATCCGCAGGCGACCGGAGGCTCGCTGGCGGAGTTGATCGGGAAGCAGGCGGCCCGCGGAGACCGCCTGCCGCCTGGGTTGGAGACCGTCGAGTTGGAGCGACCGGCCGAACGGTAAACTCGGCCATGGCCTTCACGGTCGCCTGCGCCCAGTTCGCCCCCCGCAAACACCAGATCGAGGCCAACCTCGATACGGTCGCGCAGATGGGGCTCCGGGCGTCCGCCGAGGGCGCGGAGCTCGTGGTGTGTCCCGAGGCATGCACGAGCGGCTACTTCCTCGAGGGCGGTGTCCTCGAATGCGCGTTGGAGGCCGAAGAGCTTGCCGACCGCCTTGGCCCGCGTCTGGGCGCCCTCGGGCGCCCGCTCGACCTGGTCGTTGGATTCTACGAGCGCAGCGGCGGAGACCTGTACAACAGCGCGGCTTACCTTGAGTGCGGCTCGGGGAAGCCGGTGCTCCGTCACGTGTACCGAAAGTTCTTCCTGCCGACCTACGGGGTGTTCGACGAGGAGCGGTTTGTCGCCGCGGGCCGCGAACTGGGCGTTTTCGACACTCGGCTGGGTCGCGTGGGGCTCCTGATATGCGAGGACGTGTGGCATTCGATCCTGCCGACGCTGGCCGCGGTAGCGGGCGCGCAGATCCTCGTGGTGCCGAGCGCCTCGCCGGCCCGCAACTTCTCCGGCGAGCAGATCGGCAATCTCGATCGCTACGCGCGCATGCTGCGCGCGATCGGCGAGGAGCACGGGATGTACTGCGTGAACTGCCAGCTCTCGGGGTTTGAGGGAGGGAAGGGGTTCGTCGGGGGAAGCTCCATCGTCGATCCGCAAGGTCGGGTCGTGGCAAAAAGCCCCGTGCAGGAGGACCACCTCCTTTTAGGTGAGATCGACCTGGACGAGGTCGAGTTGGCGCGCGCTTCGTTCCCGTTGTCCGCAGATCTGCGCACCGCGTGGTCCGATATCATTCGGTTGGCTAACGATCTGCGCTAGCCGGGGGCAGCCACAGCTCCCCGAGGATCACCCGGTACGCGGGCTGGCACGCCTTCTCGTAGGCGGCCGAGTGATGCAGCGCCGGGTACCCCAGCGCCCGTGTCTCTCGATCGACGCGAACCCAGTCGTTGCGGGAGATGGCGCCGATCGCTGTCCTTCGCAGCCGCTCTCCCAGTCGGCGCCACGCCTCTTCGAACGCGCCGCGCCGGGCGTCGAACCGTTTCGCGGAGGCGACGAAGAGGGCGAGGAGCATCTCGCGGTTGCCACCCCTGTCCCGATAGGGGCGGAGATGTATCCGCAGCACGGCGCCGTCGGGCCGAAGGGGCTCGACCTCCTCTTCCCGGGGTCGGGCGCGGCCCAGGGTTCGCCACTCCTGGTCGAGCCAGCGGCGGGGGCCAAGGTCGTCCGCAACCGCATGCTCGCCTCCTCGGGTCGCCTGGAAGAGCCATTTGTAGGCGTCCTCGATGCGTGTTTCCTGTCGAGCCTGCCACCGGGGAATGGCGAAATCGAGCAAGGCGTCCGCTTGCGCGATTGCGGCCACCGCAAGGAGGGCGAACATGGGCGGGAGCCTACCCGCCATCTACGGGTGCAGCGCACCGGGAACGGCCAGGATCGCGGCCACGGCGGGCGCGGCGAAGAGCAGGGAGTCGATCCGGTCGAGCAGTCCCCCGTGGCCCGGCAGAATCGAGCCGCTGTCTTTGAGGTCCGCGGCGCGTTTCAGGCTGCTCTGGAACAGGTCTCCCGCCTGGCCGAGAACGCCGCAGGCGAGGCCTGCGCCGAGGGCGAAAGGCCACGCCACTTCGAGCCAGGGTCCCAGCAAGAGGGCTGCTGCGACGCATCCGACCAAGTTGGCCAGCGCCCCTTCCACCGTCTTCTTGGGCGAGAGGGCGGGAGCCAACAGGCGTTTGCCCCACGCCTTTCCCACGAGCATCGCCGCCGAGTCGCCCACCCAGATGGGAACCAGCGCGAGCAGGACGACGTTCGCAGGTTGCCAAACCGCCTCCGTCGCCCGCGCCGCGTGCAAGGAGGCGAGCGCGACGAGCGGTCCCACGATCCACAAGGTGGCGGCCTCGAACACGAGGATCGAACCCCCGTGGCTGCGGAGGCGGGCCGCGGCGAGCACGCCCAGCACGGTGACACCCGCGCAAAGCGCGGCTGCGAGCGGGAAACGGGTGTTGGGATACACGACGCTTGCGGCCAAGACCGCGCCGACGAGCAACGCGAAGAAGCTCACACGCCGGTCGGCGATCCGCGCCAACGCCGACAGCTCATAGGTGGCGACGAGAGAGGCCGCTGCCGCAATCAGCAACAGCGGCCATCTGCCAGCGTAGGCGACCGCGGCCAATACGGGAACGGCCGCGACGAAGGCGGTCGCTACCCGAGTCTTCAATCGGCCTGGACGCCGCCGGGCTTGCCTGTCGACAGGCAAAGCGCGACCTGCACCCGATTCTCGCAGCGGAGCTTGCGCATGATCGTGCTGACGAGGTTCTTGACGCTCTGCTCTTGGAGGCCGGTGATCGTGGCGATGCGGCGGTTGGGAAGACCCTTGGCCACGAGTTGGGCGACTTCGAGTTCGCGCGGGCTGAGGTCTTGCGCCATGCCGTACGGGGTCATCCGCTCGCGGACGCGAACGCCTTTGCCCGCGCTGGCGAGCTCTTCGCCGTGCTTGGCCTCGCGGATCGCGCGGATCAGCTCGATGCCGTTCGCATTGCGCTCCACTTCGGTGTCGATGGGCAAGGGCCCCCGTCGGTTCGTGATGTCGCCCGCAAGGCAGACGACACTGATCTGCTGGCTTTCGCGCAGACCCGTCACGTGCTCCCAGTCCGCGGCGTCGACGGCTTTCTCGTCGACGACGATCACGTCGATATCCTGCTCCTTGGCACGGGCGACCGCCGCCTTGAGGCGACCCTCGCTGCTGACGACTTGGAAGCCGCCAACGTACGTGAGAAGACAGACGATGCCTTCACGAAGAAGGCCTTCACGGCAAACGATTACTATTCTCATATCCACAGTTCCAGAGTCATTCCAAATTACGGAGTTACTCCTTGGGACGACATACGTCAGCGGTTCGTTCCATCAAGAAATGTTTCCGCACCGAACTCTTTGGAAGAAGATACCCATCTAGTCCCGCAGGATCAAGCCGATCTTTCGCTTGACACGCTGCAGGGCGTTATCGATGGACTTGGTATGGCATTTAAGTTCGCGACTCATTTCGCGGTACGACATCCCGTCGAGGTAGCACCGGAGTACCGAGTGTTCGAGGTCGCTCAGCGCGTGCTGGACGAGCTCGTGGAGGTTCCGGGGCAGACGCGTCGCGATCGCGGCCCGCTCGGGATCGGGGCCGGCTTGGTCGGGAAGGACGTCGATCAGCGACCCGTCGGCGCCCTCCGCCCCCAGCGCCCGATTGAGGGAGACGTAGCCGTTCAAAGGGACGTGTTTTTGGCGGGTCGCGGTCTTGACGGCCGTGATAATCTGGCGCGTCACGCACAGCTCGGCAAACGGTCGGAACTTGCTCAGGCGATCGCTCCGGAAGTCCCGGATCGCCTTGTAGAGGCCGATCATGCCCTCTTGGATGACGTCGTCCCGATCGGCGCCCATCACGAAGTAGGCCTTGGCTTTGTTTTCGACGAGAGGACGGTAACGCGTGATCAGGAACTCCGTCGCGCCCTCGTTGCCGCATCGAGCAAGGTGAACCACCTCCTCGTCCGGCATGTAGGTGAAACGGTTGCCACGAGCGTAAACCCCGACGCTAGCCAACTCCTCCCATCCTCCTCCGCTCCTCCGCGGTCGCGCGCGATGCGCGTGGCCTCAGTCTAGGGGATGGGGGAGGAGCTTGTCAACGCGTTGCGCGCAGGGATTTTTGCGGACCCGGAAATGAACAGGCCCCACACCTGGGAGGGTGTGGGGCCTTCGATGCGAAGTTAAGGGTTGACCGTCACGTCGATCGTGGTCGTGTAGGGCTTCTTCAGCCCGTACTTGTCGGCGATCGTGACCGTGATGGTGTACTTGCCCGGCTTGCGGAATTTGCGCTTGACCACCTGGCTTTCGGCATCGACCTGGATGCCGTCCTTCGAATCGAAGTCCCACTTGTAAGTGAGGACGCTCGCTCCGCCGTACCCATAGGCCCAGAGTTGGACCTCGTCCCCGAGCGCGAGGTTGAGTTTGGTCACGTTGGGTTCGCCGCTGATCGGGGTGCTGTCGTTGATGACTCGGAGATCGCCGACGTAGAAGACCGCGGTGGCGTCTCCGGCGAGGGCCACCGAACTGACGATCTTGTTGGTCTTGTCGAACCCTGCGATGGCCTGGAGGGGGATCGCGGTCGTCCGCCAGCCTCGATCGCCGCTGCTGCTGGTGTCGATCGGGACGTACGCTTCGCTGCGCTTGCCGTCGGTCGTGGTGATGACGAACCGAAGTTCCTTGAGCGCCGCCTTTTCGCTTTGGCCGCCGCCCTGCGCGGCCCCACGGCCACCCCCCTTTCCACCGGCCGTGCCGGCAACGCCTCCGCCGCCCCCTGCAAGACCGCCGATCGCGCCGCCCTGGGCATCGCCCTTGCCGCCGCCCCCGCCGAGCGTGAGGTTGAGGTCCGCGACGCGGAACGTCAGGCGCAAGAGGTTGTTCTTGTCGGGATACAGGGTGGCCAAGTCCGGGGTGTTGGCGAAGTTCAAGATGCCCCCCTGGAAGAAGTTGCGGGTCGAGACGCGCACCGAGTAGATGCCTTCGTACGCGGCCTCGTCGGTTTGGCTCGCCGCACCGCTGCCCCACGAGCGGAGCACGATCCCCTGGTCGTCGATCGTCCTGCCCGGTGCGTAGAGCACCCCACTCTGGGCGACCGCGCCCGCGCACATCGCCCCTGCCATTGTTGCCAACATCATCCGAATCATTCGTTCCTCCCGCGCGCCGCATCCGGGTGGACCCATCGAACGCGTTCGATGGACCGGGCGCGGCCGGTTACCCTTTCGACGTCTAAGACCACACCAGAGATTACACCAGGTTTGTCGGCGACCTCAAATCGTTGGGGCAGCGACGTGAGAAACCGCTTGAGGATGACGCTCGGATCCATCCCGAGCACGCTGTCGATGGGACCCGTCATCCCGACGTCCGTGATCGTTGCGGTGCCTCCGGGCAGCACGCGTTCGTCGGCGGTCGTCACGTGGGTGTGCGTTCCAAGCACCGCGGTCGCGCGACCGTCGAGGTACAGGCTCATCGCGATCTTCTCGCTGGTGGCCTCGGCATGGAAGTCGAGGAGCAGGTGCGGGGTTTGGGCCTCCTCGAGGATTCGCTCGATCGCAGGGAACGGATCGTCGTACCCGTCGAGGAACACGCGGCCGCAGACGTTGGCCACGGCCAAGCGGATCCCCTCCTTCTCGACGGCGACCCAACCCCGCCCCGGGGCCGCCTTGGGAAGGTTCGCCGGCCGAACGATCGGCCGGTCGCCATCCAGGTAGGGGTAAATCTCCCGCTTGTTGAACGCGTGGTTCCCGAGCGTGATCGCATCGATGCCGAGATCGAAGAACTCCTCGGCGATCGCAGGCGTGATCCCCACGCCCCCCGCCGAGTTCTCTCCGTTGACGACCGTAAACGACGGAGCGTGGCGGTCGCGCAACGTCGGGAGCCCCAGCCGCAACGCCTCGCGGCCGGGTTTGCCCACCACGTCGCCAAGAAACAGAATCCGGTACGTCATGCGAGCGCTACGGTACCTCACCGTCTGCGATCGCTCGGTGCCTGGTCTCGCGGACCACGACGACATCGACCGGACCGCGGAACTCCGGCTGGTCCCCCAGCAGCGCCGCGACGCGCCTGGCGAGCCCTTCGGCCTCGCGCTCGCCAACTGCGTCGGGCTCGACGACCACGCGGAGTTCGCGACCGGCGCGGAGGGCGTAGGCGTCCTGAACCCCTGGCTCGGCGCGCGCCACGGCCTCGAGGGCGGCGATCCGCTCGAGGAACGCCTCCAGATCCTGCTTTCGCGCGCCGGGTCTAGAGCTGCTGACCGCGTCCGCGATCCGCACGACCGCGGCTTCGGCCGTCTTGGGCTCGACGTCCGAATGGTGCGCTTCGACGGCGTGGCACACCCGGTCGCTCTCGCCCGCGGACCGCAAGAAGGCGGCGCCCGCGACGGCGTGCGGGCCGGGCCACTCCTCTCCCAATGCTTTGCCCAGATCGTGCAAGAGGGCCGCGCGCCTGGCGACGTCCGGGTCGGCGCCGACCTCGGCTGCCAGTCGCGCGGCGAGGTCCGCGCACTCGATGCTGTGTTCGAGGACGTTCTGCGAAGCGCTCGACCGGTAGCGCAACGCGCCAAGAACCTTGAGGGTGGAGGGGGGCAGACCCCCGACGCCGGCGCGCCGGGCCGCCTCGCGCCCGATGTCGGGCAGCTCGCGCTCGAAGGCCGCCCGCGTCCGGCCGTGGGTCTCCTCGATCCGGGCGGGTTGGATCTTGCCCTCTTCGAGCAACGCCTCCAACGTACGCCGGGCGATTTCGCGCCGCACGGGGTCCAGGCACGAGATCGCGACGCTCGGCGACCCTTCCTCGACGAGAAGCTCGACGCCCGCGACCTGCTCGAACGAGCGGAGGTTTCGCCCCTCCCGCCCGATGATGCGTCCCTTGAGATCTTCGCTCGCGAGCGGGACCACGGCCTGCACCGATTCGGCGGTGACCGGGACCGCAACCCGCTCGATGGCGGCGAGCAGCGTTCGGCGGGCACGCTGGTCCGCCTCCTGCTCCAGGGCTTGGACTCGGGCCTCCAACTGCCCGCGAAACGCCGCTTCGTCGAGTTGCACGAAAGGAGGGGTCTTCGCTTCGGGCGTTCGCTTGGCGCGGCTGCGCTCGAAAACGAGCGCGAGCAGGGCGCCGAGCCCCGTGGTCCCCACGAGGATCAGCCCCAGTTCGAGGGGGTCGATGATCAAAGGGACTCCCCCGCCTCGAGCAGAGGCTCGACGATCTCGCGAATCGTCTCCTCGGAGAACCCGCGGCCCACGAGCCGGCGAGCCACGCGGGCGGGCTCCGCAAGCGTCGGCTTCAGGGTCGCCAACCAGGCTTCCGCCCGTTCGCGCTCGGGAGGAAGTTGTGCGAGCACGGCGTCGATGCAGGCGGCCGGGGCTCCCCGGCGGGTCAATTCGGCGCGCAGGGAGCGATCGCCGCACGCCCGCTTTCCAGACCGCGCGCGCGCGACCCCCTCGGCGACCCGCTCGTCGCTGACCAGTCTTCGAGAGCGAAGTCGCTCCAACACGGCGCCGATCTCATCAGAAAATCCCTTCCGCTCCAAGGCCGAAGCGATCTCGGACTCGAACCGGTCCGCAGAGGCGAGCTTGGCAAGCGCGAGTTCCAGAGCCTTCGCAAACTCCGAACCCATGGCGCTACTCGGCTTCGACGGCGACTTCGACCTCCTGCTCGGTGACCGCCTTGACGGGCGCCCGCTCGATCCGGAAGATCTCGCGGACCTTCGCGTCGATCTCTGCGAGAACGTCCGGGTTCTCGTCGAGGTACTGGCGCGCGTTGTCCCGCCCCTGACCCAGACGGATGTCTCCGTAGTTGTAGTACGTGCCCGCACGAGTGACGACCCCGCGCTCCACCGAGACGTCGAGCAGATCGCCCGCGCGGGAGATGCCCTTGCCGAAGATCATGTCGAACTCGACGTTGCGGAAGGGAGGTGCGACTTTGTTCTTGACGACCTTCACCTTCGTCCGGGAACCGATCTGCTCCGTGCCGTTCTTGATCGCCTCGCCTCGCCGGACTTCGAGCCGCACCGACGCCCAGAACTTCAAGGCCCGGCCGCCGGGTGTGACCTCCGGGTTGCCGTACATCACGCCGATCTTCTCGCGAAGCTGGTTGATGAAGACCGCCGACGTGCGGGACTTGCTGATGCTGCCGCCCAGTTTGCGAAGCGCCTGCGACATCATCCGGGCTTGGACCCCCACGAACGAATCTCCCATCTCGCCCTCGATCTCGGCGCGAGGCACCAAGGCCGCCACGGAGTCCAAAACCACCACGTCCACCGCGCCCGAGCGGATGATCGCATCCATGATCTCGAGCGCCTCCTCGCCGGTTGTCGGCTGCGAAATGTACAGCCGGTCCACGTCCACGCCGAGGGCGCGGGCGTACTCCGTGTCGAGCGCGTGCTCCGCATCCACGAACAGCGCGAGGCCGCCCGCGCGCTGCGCTTCGGCGACCAGGTGGAGCGCCAGCGTCGTCTTGCCGCCGGACTCCGGTCCGTAGATCTCGGTGATGCGCCCGCGGGGAATCCCTCCGACTCCGAGCGCCATGTCGAGACTGAGCGAACCCGTCGAGATCGCCTCGATGGCCTCCCGCTGGCCCGATCCGAGCCGCATGATCGCTCCCTTGCCGAAAGAGCGCTCGATCTGCCCGAGCGCCGACTCCAACGCCTTGTCCTTCTCGCTCGAGGCGCCCTTCGCCCCTGTTCCATTTGCCATGTTGGCCATTGTGACCTCCGTCCTCAAAAAGCAGTAGATGTCAGTATACAGGATTTCCCTGGGAATGGCCCGAGAAAGTGGTGGAGGAGGCAAAAAAAGCGCGGCACCGATGGGATGCCGCGCTTCGTCGTGCATGGGGGACGAAACCTACTTTCTTCGTCTGCGGCGACGGAGGGCCGAGGCGAGCGCCGCTCCGGCCAACGCGAACGTGGCGGGCTCAGGAACCGGGGCTGGATTGAGCACCATGTGGGCCGGCCGGTCGCCTGGAGTCCACGACTGGCCTCCATCCAAACTCACTTCGAAAAAGACGTCGAAGAAGCTGTCGACCTGGAACTGGCCGCCCCCCAGCGGGGTGATCGTGGTGTTGCCGAACGAGGGAACGACCGGGTTCTCGCGAATCTGCACCAGCGGCGGCAGCGGAATCGGTTGCACGCTCGTCAAGCTCAACGCAACGATCTCGATCGGAATCTGCTCGGGTGGGCCCGAAACGACGGGTCCGACCATCATGTCGATCTCGACGAAGACATCGAAGAACGAATCGATCGGCGTGGACCCCGAGTTGTCCCGAAAGACACCCGTCATCTCCGTTGTGGTCGTGAGCGGAGTCACGACCAGTGGCGGCAAGATGCAGTTGGAGAATCCCGACCACTGCAATCCGGGCAACAACTGGTGCGCCGGGCCGAAGTTGATGGGCGGCGCACCGAACGGCAACTGGTCTGTATAGACGCCAAGGGGCGGAGGAAGCCAACGATCCGTCGTGATCAGCTGGGCGCTCACGGACATGCTCGCGGATGCGAGACCGACGAAGGCGAGAATCTTGGAACTGGATGGCATGGTTGTCCCCCTTTCAAGCAGAGGAAAGCTCTGCTCTTGCAAATGCAATTGGTAGGATACAACACATTTGGCCTTTTAGCCTCTCAAGATGGGCGCATTAGGTCCCAAGACGGTCCGAAAGCGTCCGGAGCAACCACAGCGCGCACGCCAACTTCGACCGCCGCCCGCTGGACTCCGACCGCCCGTCCGCGAACACGAGAGCCAGATCGTTCGACTCCGACTCGAAGCCGATGTCCGAACGCGATACGTCGTTGACCGCGATCGCGTCCAACCCCTTCGCGGCGATCTTCGCTTGGGCCGTCTCCACCTCCGAACCGGGCTCGGCCGCGAACCCGACGGCCCTGGCTCCCGGCTTCCTGGCCGCCGCGAGCGACGCCAGCACGTCCGGATTCGGGACGAGCTCCAACGTCCACGGCGCGCCGTCCCGCCTCCGCTTGCCCTCGATCGCCTCGGCCGGGCGGTAGTCCGCCACCGCGGCGACTCCGAGAATCCAATCCGCACCCGACGCCAGGGGCAGCGCCGCGTCCAACATCTCCCGCGCCGAGCGCACGCGTACGACCTCGGCCCCGCGCGGCATCGGAACGTCGCCGGGCCCGGCGACGACCTGGACCCGCGCCCCCATCAGCAGCGCGGCCCGCGCGAGCGCCGCGCCCATCCGCCCGCTCGAGCGGTTCGAGAGGTAGCGCACCGAATCGATCGCCTCCTGCGTCGGGCCGCTTGTGATCAACACCGTCCTGCCCTCGAGCGACTTGGCGACCCGCGCGACTTCCAAGACGGCCTCGACGATCTGCGCGATCGAAGCGAGCTTGCCTTGGCCGTTCTCCCCGCATGCGACATCGCCTTCGACTGGCTCCACGAACCGGGCAGCGCGCGCGCGCAGCACCCGCATGGATGCCTGGGTGGCCTCGTTCGCGTACATCGACGGATTCATCGCCGGGGCGATCACCCACGGACCCTCGTAGGCGAGCGCCAGGGTGGAGAGCATGTCGTCCGCCAACCCGCCCGCGAGTTTGGCCAGCACGTTCGCGGTCGCGGGGGCCACCACCAACACGTCCGCCGCCCGGGCCCAGTCGATGTGAGCCATGCGCCCGCGCTCGGGCTCCTCGAACGTGTCGACCAGGCACGGTTGCCCGGTCAGGGCTTCGAACAGCGCGGGCGTCACGAACTGCTGCGCCCCGTCGGTGAGACACGTGCGCACCTCGAAGCCCGCGCGCATCAACTCTCGGGCAAGGTCCGCGGCGCGGTACGCCGCGACGCTGCCGCTGACCCCCAGCACGGCCCGTCCGCTCACGCCGTGGCCTCCGAAACCAGACCCTGGATCTCGCGCACGGCGCGCGCCACGTCGTCGTTGACGACCTGGTGCGTGTAGCGGTCCGCGTGCGCCAACTCCTTGCGCGCGTTCTCGAGCCGAAGGGCAAGCGCTTCCGGCGACTCGGTTCCCCTGTCGCGCATCCGTTGTTCGAGGGCCTCCCACGACGGGGGCACGAGCATGATGCTCAGCACGCCCGGACGAAGCTCCATCACGCGCAGCGCGCCCTGCACGTCGATCTTCAGCACCGCGGTCTTCCCGTCGGCGAGCAGGGCCTCCATGTCCTCGAGCGGCGTCGCGTAGTGCTTTCCGTGAACCTCCAT
The DNA here is from genome assembly GCA_023957775.1 of Fimbriimonadaceae bacterium. Lineage (NCBI taxonomy): Bacteria > Bacillati > Armatimonadota > Fimbriimonadia > Fimbriimonadales > Fimbriimonadaceae > Fimbriimonadaceae bacterium. Next base: position 73,381 of record JAMLGR010000004.1, read on the forward strand.
CCACTCGAGGAAGGCTCCCCGCATCGCGCGTTCCATGAACGCCCGCTCGGTCACGAAGTGGTAGTCCACCCCATCCACCTCGCCTTCCCGCGGGGCGCGCGTCGTGTACGCCACCACGCGGACCACGCGGGGGTCGATGCCGCGCCACGCGTCGAGCACCGTGTCTTTGCCCACCCCGCTCGGGCCGCTCAGGATCACCAGTTTGCCGCTCATTTGCCCACCAGCCTCATCATCAGCGCCGCGATCCGCATCGGGTCGTGGCGAACGAAATCGGTCTCGCTCATCAGGTTCGACGCGACCACGCGAAAACCCATCGCGCGAATCCGGTCGATGTCCGGGTCCACCAGAAACTGGCCCGACTCGCGGTACTTCTCCGTCGCCGCCGGGCTCGGCACGCCGGTGTTGACCACGACCACGTCGAACACGCGCTTCACCACGTTGGTCTGCAGCGCCACCACGTGCTCGCACGCGCTGAACGAGTCGCTCTCGCCCGGCTGCGTCATCACGTTGCAGATGTACGCCTTCACGGCCTTCGACTCGCGGATCGCATCGGCGATCCCCGGCACCAGAAGGTTGGGAATCACGCTCGTGAACACGCTGCCCGGGCCGATGCAGATCAGATCGGCTTCGAGGATCGCCTCGATCGCCCCGCTGTGCGCCGCGACGTCGGCGGGGTCGAGGTGGATCTGCCGGATCTTGCTTCCCACCTGGGCGATCTGCGTCTCCCCGCACACCTCGGACCCGTCCTCCATCTCCGCCCTCAGCCGAACGTGCGCGAGGGTCGCGGGCACCACCCGCCCGCGAATCGCCAAGACGTCGGACGCTCGCTCGACCGCCTGCTCGAAGTCGCCGTGCGCCTGGTCCACCAGCGCGGCGATGAGGAGGTTGCCCATCGAGTGGCCGCTCAGCGAGCCGCTGTCGTTCTTGAACCGGTGCTGGAAGAGGTCGGTCATCGACTTCTCCGCGTCGGCGAGCGCGACGAGGCAGTTGCGGATGTCGCCCGGCGGGATCATCCCCTTCTCGTTGACGAGCCGGCCGCTGCTTCCCCCGTCGTCCGTCACCGTCACGATCGCGGTGACGTTGCTCGAGTGCTGCTTGAGGCCGCGCAGCAGGGTGCTCAGACCCGTGCCTCCGCCCAACGCGACGATGCGGGGACCGTGCGCAAGCTGCTGTCGCCGCACGTAGTTGTCCACCATCCCCCCGCGAAACTTGGGGTCGAGCGTGCCGGTCACCTGCCGGATCGCCGCGCGCACGCTGACGAACAGCAGATAGATGCCGAGCGCGAGGAACGCGCCCCCCAGCCAGTGCGTGGCGATGTCGAGGCTCTCGATGGGAACGAACGTGCCGAGCACGGCCTGCGACGCGCGCTGGAGCCACTCCAAAAGCGGCGAGATGAGGAGCTTGAAGCTGAGCGCGGCCCCGATGAGAAACGCCGCGAGCCCCGCGAGCAACCCGACCATGGCTTTGCGGAAGCCCGCGGTCGGCGCGATCATCCGCAGCAGTCGTTTGCGGCTAATCATCGGGCTTGTCGGGAAGGAACACACCCAAGACGCCGTTGATGAACGCGATCATCAAACTGCCCACGAGCGCGGCCAGGAACTGGCTCCACGTGTCGCCCTCGATCGTGAATCCAAGGCCGAATCCCGCGACGAGCCACAGAATCGACGCGTTGATCACGAGCGAGAACAAACCCAGGGTGAGGCAGTTCAAAGGGAGGGTGAGGAACTTGAGGAATCGCCCCAACGTGGCGTTGAGAAACGCGAGGACCGCGACCCCGAGCAGAAGCTGCAGGAACTTCGCCGCTCCCGAGAGATCCACGCGGAACGCGAGCCCCAAGGCTTGGGTCACGAACGACGCGGCAGCCACGGAGCACGCAAGCAGAATCCAGCGGAGAAGCAATCGGGTCATGGGTGGGCCGCGATCATTTTAGCAGGGGTCGGATCGTGGATACTCTCTTCGTCGTGAACGCCAAGACGCCGATGCTCCAGCAGTACTTCAAGGCCAAGGCGGACCACCCGGATGTGCTGATGGCCATGCGGGTGGGGGATTTCTACGAGTTCTACGGCCAGGACGCGGAAACGGCCGCCCACGCGCTCGAGATCACGCTCACCGGCCGCGAGGACGGTTCGAACGGGCGCATCTCCATGGCCGGAGTGCCGTTCCACTCGGTGGAGAAGTACCTCGCGCGCCTCGTCGCCAAGGGGTTCAAGGTCGCGCTGTGCGACCAACTCGAGGACCCCAAGGCCGCCAAAGGCCTCGTGAAGCGAGGCGTCACCCGCGTCCTCACGCCCGGCACGGTGATGGAGGACGCGATGCTCCCGGCGGGGCGCAACAACTTCCTCGCCGCCGTGTGCGTGATCGACGGCCGCGCGGGCCTCGCGACCCTCGACACCAGCACCGGGGAGTTCGTGGTGACCGAACTCGACGCCGCCGAGGCCGAGGACCGACTGCTTCAAGAACTGGCGCGCCTCCAGCCGTCCGAGCTGCTCGTCGGGCCCGAGGCGGGCGCGTACGGCGAGCTGGCGCGCGCGGGGCTGGGCACCGCGATCACCGAGGCGCAGGGCATCGCCGCCGACCGCGCCGAGCGCAAACTCCTCGATCAGTTCAAAGTGAAGAACCTGCGCGGGTTCGGTTGCGACGACCGGCCCGGCGCGATCGTCGCGGCGTCGATGGTGCTCGCCTACGCCGAGAAGAACGGCCTGGCGCTCGACCACGTGGACACGATCGCCTCGTACTCGGTGGACGGATTCATGCGGCTCGACCCCGCCACCCGCCGGAGCCTCGAACTCACGGCGAACCTTGCCGACGGCGGGCAGCGCTTCACCCTGCTCGAAGTGCTCGACGCGACCGTCACCGCCATGGGCTCGCGGCTGCTGCGCAAATGGATCGACCAGCCGCTGCTCGACCGCGATGCGATCGTGGGCCGGCAGGAGGCGGTGGAGCGGTTCCTGCAACACGCCCTCGTGCGCGGCGATCTGCGCGACGGCCTCAAGCGGCTTTCGGACGTCGAGCGGCTGGTCTCCCGCACCGCCGCGGGTTTGGCCTCCCCTCGGGACCTCGGCGCGCTGCGGTCCTCGCTCGACGCCCTGCCGGACCTCGCCGAGCCCCTGCGCAAGGTGGGCCTGGGGCGCATCCAAGAGCTGCGGGAGATGCTCTCCGACCACCGCGACGTGGCTCGGCTGCTCGCCGATGCGCTGGTCGACGATCCCCCTCCGATCGTCCGCGAGGGAGGAGTGATCCGCCCCGGGTACGACCTCGAGCTGGACAAGCTGCGCGATCTATCGAAAAACGGCAAACACTACATTGCGGAACTTGAACAAAAGGAGCGGGGGCGAACGGGGATCGGAAACCTCAAGGTGGGGTTCAACTCGGTCTTCGGCTACTACCTCGAGGTCTCGAAGACCCAGCTCGAGAAGGTGCCGTCGGAGTACATCCGCAAGCAGACCACGGCGAACGCCGAACGGTACATCACCGCCGAGCTGAAGGAGCACGAGTCGCTGGTGCTGGGCGCAGAGGAGAAGGCGGTGACGCTCGAGGCCGAGCTGTTTCACAAGGTGCGGCTGAGGGTGGCCGAACACACGCGGGCGATGCTGCAGACCGCGCGCGCGCTGGCCGAGATCGACGTGCTGGCCACGCTCGCGGAAATCGCCTCGCGCAACGCGTACGTGAGGCCCGAGCTGGTGGACGAGGACGTCCTGCACGTCGTGGGAGGGCGGCACCCCGTGGTCGAAGCGCACACGAGCCAGTTCGTCCCCAACGACACCAACCTCACCGACTCCCGTCCCCCGACCCCCGATTCCCGATTCCCGATTCCCGTCACCCGAGTCATGATCCTCACCGGCCCCAACATGAGCGGCAAGAGCACCTATCTGCGCCAGAACGCGCTGCTCGTGCTGCTGGCGCAGATCGGCGCGTTCGTGCCGGCGAAGGAGTGCCGGTTGGGGCTTTGCGACCGGATCTTCGCGCGCATCGGCGCCAAAGACGAGTTGGCGCTCGGCCAAAGCACGTTCATGGTCGAGATGATCGAGAGCGCGAACATCCTCAACCACGCGACGGACCGCAGCCTCGTGATCCTGGACGAGGTGGGGCGCGGCACCAGCACCTACGACGGCCTGGCCATTGCGTGGGCGATGGTCGAGCACCTCGCCTCGATCGGCGCCAAGACCCTCTTCGCCACCCACTACCACCAGCTCAACGCGCTCGCCGACCAGATCCCGGGTGTGGCGAACTTCCGCGTGAGCGTCGAGGAGTTCGGCGACGAGATCGTGTGGACGCACAGCGTGCTGCCCGGCGGCACGGACCGCTCCTACGGCATCCACGTGGCGAAGATGGCCGGGGTGCCGCACTCGGTTCTCGCGCGCGCCGGCGAGATCCTCGGCGAGTTGGAGCAGACGGCCCAGCCCCCGCAGGCCGTGGGCCCGAGCGTTCAGAAACTGCAGCTCACCTTGTTCGAAGCGGAGACCCCGCCGGTGCAGCGCGCGCTGGAGAACGTGGACGTCAACGCCCTGACCCCGCTCGAAGCGCTGAAACTGCTCGACGAGTGGAAGCGCAAGTTCGGCCGCACCGAGTAACTCCGGGAGGGGTGCCACGCCCGATCGACGGGCGTGCCGATATCAACCTAGGACCCCCGTCCCGTGTCGAGATCGCGTCGAGAAGACCCACAGACCACAAACCACAAACCACAAACCATACTCTTCCCATGACCTCCATCCCCGTGATCGACGTGGCGCTCGACGTGCGCTCGGGTGGGGCGGGGGCGCAGTACACGTACCGGTGGGACGCGCAGGCGCGGGTGGGCGACGCGTTCGTGGTGCCTCTGGGCGGCCGTTCCGTCCTGGGGTTCGTCGTGGGAGTGCGCCAAGTCGCGCCCGAGGATCTCGGGTTTCCCGTCGAACACCTGCGCGAGGCGGAGGATCGGGTGGACGGCCTCAGCCTCCCGGAGTCGCTCATCCACCTGGTGCGGTTTGTGGCCGACGAGTATCTCTGCCCGTTGCCCGTTGCGCTCGGGGTCGCCACGCCGCCCGCCGCCCGAGAGCGCGTGGTGGCCACTTGGACGCTTGCCGACCTCAACGCCGAAACGCCCCTCACGCCGACCCAGAAGGAGATCGTCCGAACGCTTGAGGAGCAGGGGGGAACCCTGGTCGAATCCCCCACGAAGAAGCTCCCCAAGCCCACCCAGCGGGCGCTGAAGCTGATGCGCGCCAAGGGCGTGGTGCACCAGAGCCTTGCCCTCGCGCCCTACGCCGAGACGCGACGGGGGCTCAGCCTTCTTCGGCTCACTCTCGACGAAGACAAGGTCGAGAAGTTTCTCAAGCGCGAAGGGAAGAAGAAGCCCGCGCAGGCGATCACGCTCATGCGCCTCCAAACCGCTTCCCAAAGCCGTCTCACGCCCGCCGAAATCAAGGCGATGAGCGGGGTGACCGACACGACGATCCGCGCTCTGGTGCAGGCGGGGCTGCTCGAGGCCATCGACGCCGACGCGCCGGAGATGCGGCCCGCGCCCACTCCGAACCGGTACCAGCAGCTCGCGATCGACGCGATCGTCCACGCCATGGACGACGGCGAGGCGGCGAAGACGTTCCTGCTGTTCGGCGTGACCGGAAGCGGCAAGACCGAGGTCTATCTGCGCTGCGCGGCAGAGGCTCTGCGCAGGGGCAAGCAGGTGCTGTTCCTCGTGCCGGAGATCGCGCTCGCCGTGCAGGCGCTCTCCCAGCTTCGCGAGCGGTTCGGCAAGAGCGTGGCGCTGCTGCACAGCGATCTTCCCCCGCGGGAGAGGCTGGAGAACTGGGCACGGGTCCGCTCCGGCGAGGCGCCGGTCGTGCTCGGCGCCCGCAGCGCCCTCTTCGCGCCGCTCTCGAACCTGGGGCTCGTGGTGATGGACGAGGAGCACGAGGGCAGCTACAAGCAGGAGACCTCGCCGCGGTACCACGCCAAGCGGCTCGCGGGTTTCCTGGCGCAGCGGTTTGGTTGCCCGTTGGTGCTCGGCTCCGCGACGCCCAGCGTGGAGTCCATGCAGGAGGCCGAAGAGGGCAAAATCAACCTGCTCTCCCTGCCCGAGCGTGCCGCCAGTGCGACGTTGCCCTCGGTGCAGCTCGTGAACCTCGCCGAGGGCTACCGCAACCGGCGCCCGTCGCTCCTCAGCGCGGAGCTACACGCGCACATGGACGCGACCCTTGTGCGCCAGGAGCAGATCATCCTGTTCCTCAACCGCCGCGCGTACGCCCCCTACCTCTCGTGCCGCGAGTGCGGGTATGCGTTCCGATGTTCTCGGTGCGCCGTTTCCTTGGCGTACAGCCGGCACCTGAGGCGCCTTCGGTGCCACCACTGCGGCTACTCGATGGTCCCGCCCGATCTCTGCCCGTCGTGCCAGAGCCCCAAGCTCAGCCCTATGGGGGTTGGAACCGAGAAGGTGGAGGAGGCCGTGCGCGAGGCGTTTCCCGATGCGGCCGTCGCGCGTCTGGACCGCGACGTGGCGCGCAAGCGCGGGGCCCTCGAGGAGACGCTCGCGCAGTTCCGGTCGGGGGACGTGCAGATCCTCGTGGGAACGCAGATGGTCGCCAAGGGCCTCGACTTTCCCAACGTGACCCTCGTGGGCGTGATCGCCGCGGATCTCTCGCTCAACATTCCCGATTTCCGGGCGTCGGAGCGGACGTTCCAACTGCTGTCCCAGGTGGCGGGCCGCGCGGGTCGCGGCAAGGCGCCCGGCCACGTGGTGATCCAGACGTTCAACCCCGAGCACGTGGCGCTGGTGTGCGCGCAGACGCACGCGTATCTCCCGTTCTTCGAAGCGGTGCGGGTCGAGCGCGAGGAGGCGCACTATCCGCCTTTCGCGCGCCTGGTGAACATCGTGCTCAGCGGTCCCCGCCTCGAGCGCGTGAAAGCGTGTGCCGACGAGGCTCTGGAGCTGCTGGAGGAGATCGACGGGATGGTGCTGGGCCCCGCCGACTGTCCGATCGAGCGTCTGCTGGGCGACTGGCGCCGCCACCTGCTGGTCAAACTCGCGCCGGACTCGGACATGGCCGCCCTCCAGCCCCTTGTGGAGTTCCGCCCGACGGACGTGCGCGTCACCATCGACGTCGACCCCTACAGCATGATGTAGCCCCCGTGGCAGTGCGCGGATGAACTCCTTTCAGGGGACACCAAGATGCCGACTGTCGCATTCGCTGTATCGGCGTTAGAGTAAGTGGAGGGCAACCTAAATGAGATTTCACGTGTGGACTCGCAAGCAGGAAACGACCTATGAGGCCATGGTTCCGTGGTTGCCGGGATGCTCCGTCGTCGAACCCTCAAAGGAGCAAGCGTTGGAGACGCTCGCCCGAAGACTGAAGGAGATCGGACGGGAGGATCCCGAAGCGCTCGCGCATCGAGGCTGGGAGGAATACGCCATCGAAGTTCCGACGACCGTTCGCGAACCGGCTCAGGTGGAAAGCGACTACCAGCACGGTCGACCCACGGTGCAGGGTGTGCGCAACCAGATCGCTCTCGGGGGCGCACTGACGGTTCTCGGCATCTCGGGATCGATTTTCGGACTCATGGTTGGAAACATCGTGCTGATTGCCTTGCCCGTCCTTCTGATCATGCTCGGCATGATGGGGATGATCATCGGATTCCTGGGGCAGGACACGCTCAAACCGCACGATGGGTCGTAGAACTCACGCCCGTCCACCGGGCTTGCCCGGTGCCTTGGAAATCGCCGCGAGCGGCTCGGGGTACTGCGACGCGCAAGCGCGCGCACTCCCACACTAGAGTTGCGCTTCGAGCAACCCCTTCGCCGCCGCCAGGGCGGCGTCGAACATCGCGGGGTCCTTGCCGCCTGCGGTGGCGAAGTCGGGGCGTCCGCCTCCGCCCCCGCCGGCGAGCTTCGCGATTTCGCGCACGAGGTTGCCGGCGTGCGCGCCTTTCGCCTGCGCGTCCGGGCCGACCTTGCACACGAAGGTGAGCTTGCCCTCCGCCGCGAGGCCGACGAGCACCACGCGCGCCGGCTTGCCCTCGGCGAGGCGGTCGGCGATCAGCGTCGCCTCCTTCATGTCCCCGTCGCGCAGACCTTGTACCGCCAGTTCCAGCTCGCCTACGGCCGAGATGTCGGCATCGGCGCCGGAGTCCACGGCCTGCGTGCGCATGCGCTCGAGCCGCTTGCGCTCCTCGCGCAGCGTCTCCAGGGTCTTCTCGATCGCCGTTGGGAGTTCGCCGGGGGTCGTTCTCAGCAAAGCCGCCGCTTCGCGCAGCGTCTCGACCTGGCCGCGAACCCACTCGACGGACCCTTCGCCGGTAAGCGCCTCGATGCGCCGGACGCCGCTCGCGGCGGACGACTCGTTGAGGATCTTGAAGAGCCCGATCTCGCTGGTCTGGTTGACGTGGCACCCGCCGCACAGCTCGAGGCTGAACTGCCCGACCTGCACCATCCGCACGCGGTCGCCGTACTTCTCGCCGAACAGCGCCATCGCGCCGGCCTTTCTGGCCTCGTCCAGGGGCAGATCTTCGTGCACGGCGACCGGCGTCGCGGCCAGGATCGCCGCGTTGACCATCTCCTCGACGCGGGCCACCTCATCGGGGGCCATCGCCTTGCCGTGGGTGAAATCGAAGCGCAGGTGGTCGGGTGCGACGAGCGAGCCAGCTTGCGTCACGTGTTTGCCTAGTGCAGCGCGCAGCGCCGCGTGAAGGAGGTGGGTCGCCGTGTGGTTGCGGCAGATGTTCCGCCTTCGGGCAAGGTCGACGGTAGCCCGCACGTCCTTGAAAAACACACCCGTGTCGAGCAGTTGGCGGATCGTGGGCGGGTCCATGCCGACCACGCTGGGACCTTCGAAGTCGGCGAGCTCGGCGTCGTTCCATATCAGGCCGCCGGCCTTCCACGTGTTGTCGACGTGGAAGGCGAAGCCCGGGCCGTCGATCCGCCCCGTGTCGCCCACTTGTCCCCCCGACTCCGCGTAGAACGGGGTTTCGGCGAGCGAGACTTGGAACCGACCCGTGGCCCGGTTCTCCTCGTCGAAGATCGGGCTGATCTGGACGAGGCGCGTGGTGTGGTCCGTGAAGCGGTAGCCGACGAAGCGGGACACGGGCAGCGCGTCGGAGGCGACCGAAAGGACCAGGGTGCCGCTGTGGCTGCCGTAGACCGTGTCCATCTCGCTCGCCCCGCGCGAGCGCTCCTGCGCTTCCTTGAGGGCCATCTCGTAGCCTTCGACGTCCACCTCGATCCCCGCTTCCGCGGCGAGTTCGACCGTGACTTCGAGGGGGAATCCGTAGGTGTCGTAGAGTTTGAAGGCTCTTTCACCTTCTAGTTTGGGCAGTTCGGATTGAGCGTGTTCGATCTCATCCCAGCAGCCAGAGATGACTTGCAGGAACTCCTGATGATTGGTGATCTGATTGAGCCAACGGGTCTCCTTATGGAGGAGCATCTCATCGATTTCGCCTTCGCCAGAGCTATCTAGATTGAGAAACGCACTGATCCCCGTCCTGAAGATCAAGTCTCTTGCGATGCTCGCAAGCTCTTTGAGGAGAGAATCGTAGCCCGCCACCAACGTGCGCCGGAACTGCGCCTCCTCGTTCTGCAGCGTCTCCACGATCACGTCCCGCAGATCGCCCAGCTCGTGGTAGTGGTCTCCCAGCGCCTCGACGACCCCCTCGTACACGAGGTGGAAGAAGGGCTTCTCGGCGCCCAGCGCGCGCTGGCCCTTCAGCACCGCGCGGCGGATGAGGCGGCGCAGCACGTAGCCCCGGCCCGTGTTGCCGGGGAGAATCCCGTCGGCGATGCAGAACACCGCGGTGCGGATGTGGTCGGCGATGATCCTTGCCGCCCGATCACGCCCTTCATCCGCGCCGTACGCGTAGCCGGTCGCCCGCTCGAGCGCCGCGAACACGGGTTGGAACAGGTCCGTGTCGTACACGCTCTGGAACCCGCCCAGGACCGTCGCCGTGCGCTCGAGGCCCATTCCGGTGTCGACGCTCTGGAACGGCAACGGGTCCAGTCCGGCCTTTTCGTAGCCGCTCGCCGGGCGCTCGGGATCGCGCAGCGTGCCCTTCCATTCGAACTGGATGAACACGTCGTTCCAGATCTCGAGCCACTTGCCGGCGGCCTCGTCGCGCAGGTAATCCTCGCGGGTGTAAGGCCCGCTGGGAGGTGGCTCCTTCGCGGTCCAGTAGAACATCTCGGAGTTCGGGCCGCAGGGACCAGGAGGACCGTTCGAGAACGCGCCCGCAGGCCAGTAGTTCGTCTCCTCGCCGAGTCGGAAGATGCGGTGCTCGGGTTCAAAACCTGCCGCCCTCACGTGCTCCGACCAGAGCGCGAACGCCTCGTCGTCGTCCTCGAACACCGTGAACGAGAGTCGCGCGGGGTCCAGCCCGAGCCACTCCTTCGAGGTCATGAACTCCCACGAATAAGCGATGGCGTCCTTCTTGAAGTAGTCGCCGAACGAGAAGTTGCCCAGCATCTCGAAGAACGTGAGGTGGGTGAGGTCCCCCACGCTCTCGATGTCTCCGGTGCGGACGCACTTCTGCGAGTTCGTGAGCCTCGGGTGAGGGGGCGTCGCGGCCCCTCGGAAGAACGGCTTGAACTGCACCATCCCGGCGCCGTTGAACAGCAGCGATTCGTCGAGCTTGCCGGTCACGTCGTAGGGCACCAGCGAACCCGAGGGGTACCGTTGATGGCCCTTCGTTTCGAAGAAGGCGAGGTATTTCTGGCGCAGTTCGCGTGCGGTCATTCGAAGGGGAAGGATACCGGGCGTGGTTCGTGGTTCGTGGTTTGTGGTTCGTGGTTTGTGGTTCCGCCTTCGTTCCACTACGGCGGATCTTCGATGGTTTTTTGGGGCCGCCTACTTGACGCCGATGTAGAGACCTCGGCCCATGAGGCCCTGTTCGTCGAAGGAGACCTTCAGACCCGCTCCCTCGAACGCCGCGATGTACTCCTCGTGGGAATGGAGGGTCGTGTCGTGCGTCTCCACCAGGTGCTCTACGCCCGTTGGCTCTCCGACGAGGTAGTGGAACTCGAACCGCACGCGCCGTCCGTCGCGCACGCTGCTGCTCATGCGGCAGATCTTCAGCTCCGGCTCGTCCACCAGAAGCGCGTGGACGTGGCCCTCGCGGTAGTCGCCCGGAAAGAGCCAGGGCTCGACCATCACCACCCCGCCGGGCCGGGTGTGGCGTGCGAAGCACTCCAGCGCGGCGTTCAAGGACTCGGCGGAGGGAAGGTAGCCCACCGCGCTGAACAGGCACGTCACGGCATCGAAGGTCCTCCCGAGGTCGAACGCCGACATGTCGCCCTCGTGGAGCGGCACGCCCGGCAGGCGCCGGCGCGCCACCTTGAGAAGCCCGGGGTCGAGGTCCACGCCCTCGACCTTGAACCGCTCGGCGAGATGCTGCAGGTGAAGGCCCGTACCGCACGCCACGTCGAGCAGCGAGCCCCCGGTCACCCCATGCGCGGCCAGCAACTCGAGCACACGCGCAGACTCCGCCGCGTAATCCTTGAATGCGTAGATACGGTCGTAGTGTTGGGCGGTCTTGGAGAACATTGTGGTTCTTGGTCCTTCGTCCTTCGTCCTTGGGGCTTGGGCCTTAGGCCTTGGGCCTTGGGCCTTGGGGTCCTTGCGTCTTTGCGTCCTTGGCGTCCCTTGCGTGAAACCCTAACGCTTGTTACGCTCCAACTTCGCGTAGGCGTTGTGCGCGTGGATCGACTCGAAGTTCTCCACCTCGATCTCGAACCAGGTGATCCGCTGCTCCTGCTCGAACGAGAGCGCCACCTCGCGCACCATGTCCTCCACAAACCTTGGCGTGTCGTATGCCTTCTCGGTCACCCACTTCTCGTCGGGGCGCTTGAGCACGGGGTAGAGGTCGCACGAGGCGCATGCTTCGATCGCGTCGATCAGTTCCTCAAGCCACAACTCGCCCTCGAAACGCACCCGTGCCGTGACCAGGCCCCGTTGGTTGTGCGCGCCTCTGGCGCTGATCTCTTTCGAGCAAGGGCACAGGGTCGTGACCGGCACCTGGACTTCGATCACAAAATCCTCGACGGCGCCTCCCGTGGCGTAGAAAGCGCACTCGTAGCCCATCATCGCCTCTTTCCCGGTCACCGGCGCGGCTTTCTTGCGGAAGTATTTGAAGCGCACGTCCAAGTGCGCCGTGTCGGCGTTCAGCCGCTCCCGCAGGGTGGCGAGAATCGTCCCGATGCTCTCGACGCCCACCTCTTCGCGATGGTCGCTGAGCACCTCGAGGAACCGGCTCATGTGCGTGCCTTTGAACTGGTGGGGAAGGTCCACGGTGAGGCTGAACACGCCGATGGTGTGCTGCAGGCCCCGCGCCCGATCGAGCAGCGCCATCGGGTACTCCACGTTGCGGACGCCGACGCGGTCGATGGGGATGTTGCGCACATCGGGGCTGGACTGGATGTCTGCCAGTGGCTGTTTGGGTTCGTTGCTCATCGCGAACCCGATTGTGGCATTCGTGGTTTGTGGTTTGTGGTTTGTGGTTTGCGAGTCGTGTACCATCGAAGCGTGCACCAAGGGTTGGGTGCGCTTGGAGGCGTCGTGTATTGCCCACAGTGCAGGTCCGAGTTCGTTCCCGGCGTAATCACCTGTCCGGAGTGCGACGTACCGCTCGTCGACGCACTTGAGCCACTTCCCGAAGAGCCGCGGCCCAAGAAACTCGTGCCGCTCGTGGTCACCTACAACCCGGGCGACGCGGCGATTGTGAGCGCGTTCCTCGAGTCGCGCGACATCGAGTACTACCTTAGGAACGACGTCGTGGACCGGATGTATCTGCAGCTCTCGCCCATCGAGGTGATGGTGAACGAGGACGACCTCGCCGCCGGCATGGAGGCGCTCAAGGACCTCGACCCGAGGTTCACCAAGGATTGGGAGAAAGAGGAGTAAGGGTCACTCGTCGGGCATGCCTGAGAACGCGGCTTCCAGCAACTCCAAGGTATGCATTACCCGCACCTTCCGCCCCCTTTCGCGGGCTCCCTGGGCAATCCACGCGTGGCAGCCGGGATTGCCGCTCACGACGATGGACGCGCCTGTCGCCTCGATGAACTCCATCTTGCGCTCGAGCAGCTCGCGCGCCAGCGCCGGCTGGGTCACGTTGTAGACTCCCGCGCTGCCGCAGCAGCGATCGGATTCGCCCAACTCCTCGAGCGAAACGCCGGGGATCGCTTCGAGCAGCGCTCGGGGCGGATGGCGCACGCCCTGCCCGTGGGCGAGGTGGCACGCGTCGTGGTACGTCACGCGAAGCCCGTCGCGATTCGAGTCCGCCGAACTCCACCTCGGCTGGGCACCGCGCAAGACCTGGGCCAGGCCTTCTCGCAGCAGGAACTCGGTCGCGTCGAACGTCCGCCTCCCAAAGCCGTCGAATCCAGGATCGCCGGTCTGCTCCGCGCGCTTCAGATACTGCCGGAATGGCCCCTCCACCGGTTTCGTCAAATCCGGCTCGAGGTGGCCGCCCACCGCGTGTCCCGCCACGGTTCCCAGCTCTTTCAAGAAGCTCCCGCACCCCGCCGCGTTCACGATGACCGGCAACTCCTTCGGCATGTTCTGCATGAGGAGCGTCGCCATGTCGAGGGCCCTGCCCAAGAAGCCCCCGTGCACGTGCAGGGCGCCGCAGCAACCGGCCTTGGGGGCCGGCTCGACCTCGTACCCGACGCGGCGCAGGAGCCGGCGCGTGGCCTCGTGCACCCGGGGATAGAGCACGCGCATGGCGCACCCTTCCAGCAGGTACACCCGCCCCTTCACCGGGGGAAGCCCCGCGGCTTCCAGTTTCGGCCAGTCGCCGGTCGGCTGCGCTTGTGGCAGGTCCGCCTCGGGGGCCTCGCCCGAAAGCAGGCGACTCACCCAATGCGGCATGCGCCGTCCGCCGAACACGCGGCCGAGCAGCAGCTGCACGCGCAGCAGGGTCGGGTTGGCGACCGTATCGACCAGGGCCGCCTGCACGCGGCGCGGGTGCGAGGTCTCCAGCCGATGACGCGCGAGTTCGAGGATCTGGCCGTACTGGACGCCGCTCGGGCACGCGGTTTCGCAAGCCCGGCATCCCAGGCACGTGTCGAGGTGCTTCCGGACCCCGTCGTCCCAAGGCAGCGCCCCCTCGTCGGCGCTCCGCGCGAGGTAGATGCGGCCCCGGGGGGACTCCGTTTCGCGCCCCGTGAGCACGAATGTGGGACACGCCTCCAGACAGAACCCGCAGCGGATGCAGTGGGTGGTCAGTTCCGAAAGCTCGCTCACCACGCCCCCATCGCGCCGGGGTTCAGGCGCGCATCCGGATCGAAGATCGACTTGGCGCGGCGCATCCACTCGCGCATCGGTCCTTCGGGAAGGGGCTCCCTGCCCGGAGCAAGCACCCAATCCTCCGCGAACCTGGGCAGCGCCGATCCCGCCCACAGCGTGCTACTGGCCTCGTCGGCGCGGTGCGGGACGTCCCGCGCCGCATGGCACAGGCCGGCGAAGTCCGCACGCAACGTCCGTTGGATCCACGCGTGCTCCAAGGCGATCGCCCCCTCGCCCGTCAGCGCCGGCGCCGGGAGCGCCCGCAGGGGGAATGTGCGCAGCACGACCTCGGCGATCACACCGAGCGTCCCCCGCGCGCCGATCATGAGCTTCTGCACGTCGTAGCCCGCCACGTTCTTTACGACGTGGGACCCGCACTTGGCGATCGTCCCGTCGGGCCGCACGACGGTCAGCCCGAGCACCCAATCCCGGACCCCGCCGCACGGACCCTGGAGCGCGTGCGGCAGATTCATCGCCACCAGGCCCCCGACCGTTCCCGGCAACCCCGCGGGAAGGGGGCCGACCTCGTCCCCGGCGGGCATGGGCAGGCACTGGCCCTGGGTGCGCAGCTCGTCCTGAAGGTCCTCGATCGGGGTGCCCGGACGGACGACGACGACCTGGTCGTTCGGCGACCACTCGACGAGACCCCGAAGCGCCAACGTGGAGATTGGCGAAGCGTCGTTGTCCAGACACAGGGCCGCCTTGGTGCCCCGTCCGTGGATCCGCCAGGGTCCGCCGCTTCGGACGACTTCCGCGAGGAGTTCGAGGGTGTCCGGACTTACCATCCCACCCCCCGCCATCGCTTGCGGTGCTCGATGCAGCCCTTCTGGTTCGGCAACACCTTGCACGGGTTGCACAGCCGGCCGTCGGTGAAGATGGCCTTCACGTCGGCCTGAAGCCGCAGGTCCTCCTCGCTGAACATCAGCGCCATGAGGTCGAGCTTCTCCACGCCGATGCCGTGCTCGCCGCTCACCGACCCTCCCAGGGCGATGCACCGCTTCATCAGCTCTTCGCCCGCGGCCACCACGGCTTCGACCTGTTTGGGATCGCGATCATCGAAATAGAAGCACGGGTGGATGTTGCCGTCGCCCGCGTGGAAGATGTTCGCGACCCCGACGCCGTAGCGCGAAGCGGTTTCGTAGACGGCCTCGAGCATCTCCGGAAGCTTGGAGCGCGGGATGACCCCGTCGTGAGTGACGATGCTCGGGGCGAGCCGACCCATCGCGCCGATCCCCTTCTTCCGCGCGATCCAGAGGCGCTGGCGCTCCTGCTCGTTCTGGGCGATCGCCACGTCCAACGCCCCGTTTTCGCGGCAGATCGCTTCGGCCGCCGCCATCTCGAGCGACGCATCGTCGGGGGCGCCGTCGCACTCGATGAGCAGCAGCGCCTGCGCGCCTTCGGGATAGCTCAGGGCGAACGTCTGGGACACCGCGCGCAGCACCCCGTGGTCCATGAACTCGAGCGCGGCGGGCACGACGCCCTGCGCGATGATCTGCGCCACCGTCTCCGTTGCGGCCCTCACCGAGGGGAAAGAGGCCAGCGCCGTCTCGACGTGGGCCGGAACGGGTGTGAGCCGGACCCATGCCTCGGTGACAACGCCCAGAGTCCCTTCCGCCCCTACGACCACGCCGACGAGGTCGTAGCCAGGGGCACCTGGGACCCTCCCACCCACTTCGAGCACGTCGCCCTCGGGGGTCACGAGGGTGACCGCCAGCACGTGCTGCACGGTGACTCCGTACTTGAGCGTGTGCGGCCCTCCGGAGTTCTCCCCGATGTTGCCGCCGAGGGTCGAGACCGATTGGCTCGAAGGATCGGGCGCGAAGTGCAATCGGTCCTCCGCCACGGCCGCCGAGAGGTGGGCGTTCACCGCGCCCGCCTGGGCCTTCAGGCACCGGTTCGGCACATCGATGTCGAGAATGCGCCGCATGCGCTTGGTGGAAATCACCACGCCGCCCAGCGCCGGAAGGGTCCCCCCGCTAAGCCCTGTGCCCGCGCCGCGCGCCGTGAAGGGCACGTCGTGCGCCGCGCACCAGCGGATCACAGCTTGGACCTCCTCGGTGCTTTCGGGCAGCACGACGGCGGTGGGCTTGGAGCGGTCCACCGTGTACGCGTCGCAGTCGTAGGCGCGCCGCGCGGCGCCGGTGGCCAGCACGCGCTCTTCGCCCAGCAACGCGCGCATCTCGCGCACGAGCAGATCTTCGTCGAAGGCAGAAGGGGCAGACACCTGATGGGAGTGTAGCTCTCGGGGACGGGAATCGGGGGACGGGAATCGGGAATCGGGAATCGGGAATCGGGCGGCCAAACCACAAACCACCAACCACCAACCACCAACCACAAACCATAGGTACCCTTGCGTCGTGTTCGCTACGTTCGAAGGGCCGGAGGGGGCGGGTAAGAGCACGGCGATCCGCGCCGTGGCCGCGCACCTGGAGGCCGAGGGGTGCGAGGTGGTGGTTACCCGCGAGCCGGGCGGAGGTTCCATCGGGCCCGCGATCCGCGAGATTCTCCTCCACGGGCCGTCGCTTCAGCCCTCGACCGAGGTGTTTCTGTTTCTGGCCGACCGCGCCCAGCACTCCGTCGAGGTGATCCGGCCCTCGCTGGACGCAGGCAAGGTCGTGCTGTGCGACCGGTTTGCGGATTCGACGGTGGTGTACCAGGGACATGCGCGCGGTTTCGATGTGGAACGCCTGCGCGCGTGGAACGACCTCGCCACCGGCGGACTGCGCCCGGACATCACCCTCTTGTTCGATCTCGAACCGGAAGTGGGTCTGGCGCGGCTCGCGAACAAGGACCGAATGGATGCCGAACCGCTCGCGTTCCACCGCCGGGTGCGCGCGGGTTTCCTCGCCGAAGCCGAGCGCGATCCCGATCGTTGGGTCGTCCTCGATGCGTCTCAGGACCAGGAGTCGCTCGCACGCGCGGCGGTCCTCGCCATCGATGCGCGCCTCAAGAAGTGATGGATAATGGTCTCGCCCGGCCGAAAGGGACCCGATAGTTGTTACAGGTCGTTATGCTCAGTTGCTTTTTCCTTCTCGCCGCCCAGCAGCAGGCGCCGGCCGCGCTGGATCGCTTCGCCCGCTACGTCGCAGCGGCCCAATCGCTTGCCGTCGACATCAAGCTTTCCACCGCCTCCGTGGCCGACGGCGAGGGGACCTTCCAGTTCCAACGGCCCAATCGCGTCCTGTTCACGATGAAGTGGGCCGGCGCCGACTACAGTTTCTCCTCGACGGAACGAGGCATCGTCGAGATCGAGCGGTCGACTCGGCATTACGACGAGTTCGACGCAGTGGATCGCCTGATCGCTCCGCTGTCCCGGGTCTCGCCCGCGCCCGGGGTGGGCTTTCCCTCCGTCTTCGTGTACCAAGATCTGTCTCAGATGCTCCCCGACGGCGCCCGGTTCAAACAGATTGGCAAGGAGACGCTCAAGGGGGTCCAAGTCGATCACCTTGAGGCCATCTATCAGACGCAGCGGGGCATCGGACACACCAACGTGTTCGTCGATGCGCAAGGGCGTCTGTTGAAGATGACCCAGTCGCTGGAGGGGATGGAAGGTCCGAGAGTGATGGCGTTCGAGTACTCGAACTACCGCGTCGACCACGCGCTTTCGCTTGAGAGCTACCTCACGAAGATTCCGCTCGGCTACGTCCCCTACGCGCTTCCCGCCGATGCCCGTTACTTCGACGAGAACGACACCGTGGGACAACCGGTGCTGACCGGGTTGGACGGCCGGTCGTCGAAGCTCACCTACGGCGGAAAGGGCACGTTCATTCTCTTCACTTCAACCCACTGTCCGGCCAGCCAACGGGCCGCGAAGAGTCTGGCGGCGGTGCGCAAGCACGCGGAAGACCAGGGCTACAAGGTCGTCGAAATCAGCGCCGAAACGCGCCGACAGGACGTGCGCGGCCTCTCGGGCGCGGCGGACGTTCGGTTCGACCCCACCGGAACCGTGTGGACGACCCTCGGCCTGCAAGGCACGCCCTCGCTCTCGCTCGTGGACGGGCAGGGCAAGCTCGTGCGCTACTGGTACGGGTTCGACCCCGAGAAGGCGAAGGCGTGGGAGCAGGACGTCGTCGACGGCCTGGACGGCAAAGAAGAAGAGAAGAACTAACCGCCCCACGACAAGCGATCAACGACGAACGACAAACGACCTGTCACGCCGCGCTTTCGCTGGCGGCCAGCTTTCGGGCCTGTTCTTCTTCGATCAGCGAGTCCAGCATCTCCTGGATGTCGCCGTCCATGAACGTGATCGTGTTGTGCACGGACATGCCGATGCGGTGGTCCGTGATGCGGCTCTGCGGGAAGTTGTACGTGCGGATCTTCTCGGAGCGGTCCCCGGTGCCAACCTGGCCCTTGCGTTCTGCGGCACGCTCATTGTGTAGCTTTTGCTGCTCAGCCTCATACAATTTCGCGCGAAGAACGGCCATCGCTTTGAGTTTGTTCTGCGTTTGGCTGCGTTCGTCCTGACACGTCACCACGATGCCCGACGGCTTGTGGATGATCCGGATGGCCGTCTCGTTCTTCTGCATGTGCTGGCCGCCCGCCGAGCTGGAGCAGAAAGTGGAGATCTCCAAGTCGTCCTGTTTGATCTCCACGTCCACCTCCTCGACTTCCGGCAACACGGCGACGGTCACGGTCGAGGTGTGGATGCGGCCGCTCGACTCGGTGGCGGGGACGCGCTGCACGCGATGGACGCCGCTCTCGTGCTTGAGTTGGCTGTAGGCGCCCTGCTGGTCGATCGTGAACACGACCTTGCTCAGGCCGCCGATGCCCATCTCCTGGTGCTCGAGGACCTCGTACTTCCATTTGCGGCGCTCGGCATAGCGCGTGTACATGCGGAACAGCTCCGCCGCGAAGAGCGCGGCCTCGTCGCCGCCCGCGGCTGGGCGGATCTCCACGATCACCGACTTGTCGTCGTTGGGATCCTTGGGGATCAGCATCTTCTTGAGCGTGGCTTCCAGCGCGTCGATGCGACCCTGAAGCGTTTCGACCTCAAGCGCGGCCATCTCCTTCATCTCGGGGTCGTCGAGCATCTCGGTCGCCCCCGCCAGCTCCGCCTTGACGGAGTCGTACTCGCGAATGGCGGTGACGATCGGCTCAAGTTCCGCGCGGGCCTTTCCAAGACGCTGCATCTCCGCGATATCGTTGACGACCGAGGGGTCGTTGTACGCCGCCTCGATCTCCTCGAACTTCTTCTCGATCTCGCGCAGTTTGTCGGTCATTCCTAGGGTGATGGTACCTGCGGGTCGACTGTCGCTATCGTTGGTCGTTTGTCGCCGCTGGGAGTGGCCCGCCGTGATCGCCGGATTCACGGGTGTTCGCCGATCGAATCGAGGAATGCTTGGATCTCGTTGGTGAAGCGCGGCCCGGCGGTTTCGACAACGTCGTTGTGGTGGGCGCCTCCGACCCCGAAGAAGCGCTTGGGCTGTGGTGCCGATTGGAACACCCGTTGCCCGAACTCGTAGGGCACCAGGTCGTCGTCGGTGCCGTGGATCACGAGGAGCGGCGACTGAAAGCGCGGGGCTTTGCGGAGAGTGTCGAAACGGTGGCTCAGGGCCCATCCCATCGGAATCGGCACGATGAGCCGGGCCATGTCGGGGATGTTGGTAAAGGGCGACTCGAGGATGATCGCGGCCGCCTTGTGGCGGACGGCCATCTCTGCCACGACGGCGGTGCCGAGCGATTCGCCGAACAGAACCACGCGCTGCGAGGGAATCCCCTTCTCCTTGAGGAAGGCAAGGGCCGCCTCGGCGTCAAGGTACAGGCCGGACTCGCTGGGCGAGCCTTCGGACCGCCCATAGCCCCGGTAGTCGAAGAGGAGCACGTTCATCCCGAGTTTCCGCAGCCCGATCGCGACGTCCCTCCGCGTGGTGATATTGCCCCCGTTGCCGTGCGCGAAGAGGAGCGTGAGCCTCGCATCCTTCGCAGGCATCCACCACGCGTGAAGTCGCACCCCGTCCGATGTCGTGAAGGTCACGTCCTGCGCGCCCGAAGGCAAGCCCCCGTTGCCGCCGGGGTACGGGGTGGGGAAGTAGATCAGCTTGGACTCGAACATCCTGACCAGGAGCAGGGTGAGGGCGGCGACGGCCAAGACGGCCACCAAGACAAGCCTGGCCAAGCGGACAAGGAGCCGCCGGCGCGGCTTGCTCTCAGATGCGCCGGTCTTCGATTGCGACACAGCCCATTCTAGGGCAATTCCAGGGGTATTCTCTCGGCACCTGGGAGTGGCCCGCCGAGTATGGGGGCTTCACGGGGGAAGTCCGGTGAGAATCCGGCGCTGTGCCGCAACGGTGATGGCGACTCGATCGCCCTAGTCCGAATGCCCGCATTCCCAAGCAACGAGACGTCACCTACGAGCATGGGTGGGCCGAAGCCGGGCACAGCCCTCCTTCCCCTACTGAACTCGTCGAGGACCTCACCTGGAGGCATCGATGAAGCAACGAGCATTCACACTGATCGAGCTGCTGGTCGTGATCGCGATCATCGCGATTCTGGCGGCCATTCTCTTCCCGGTCTTCGCGCGCGCCAAAGAGGCCGCCAAGAAGATCTCCTGCCTGTCGAACGCGCGCCAGATCGGCACGGCGTGGCTGATGTATGGAGGCGACTACGACGACACCCTCATGCGGGTGCGCATTGAAGCCCCGGACCGCGATGTGTACTGGTGGGGCAGTTGGGACGGAACGACCCTCCGCACCGAGGAGGGGCTGCTCTTTCCCTACAGCAAGTCCGACGGCATCCAGGCGTGCCCGTCGTTCGACAAGGGGCTGATCGGCAACCTGGGGCGGACGGGTTACGGCTACAACTACGCGTACCTCAGCCCGTCCACGTTCGAGCCGCCCAACTGGATCGAGACGCCGGTTCCCGTGAACTACGGGCAGGTCGGGAAGCCTGCCGAGACCGTCGTGTTCGGCGACGGGGCCCGGCTGAACAACTGGTCGGGGCCGACGGCGTTCCTGGAGGGGAACACCTACCTCGAGCCGCCGTCGAGCGAGTACCCGACCTTTCACGCCAGGCACAACGGCCTCGGCAACGCGCTCTGGTGCGACGGCCACGCCAAGGCGGTCGCGCCGAAGTGGCGCGTGGGCGCATTCGGCTACGGCAACCACGGCGAGGATTTCACCGCGGTGCAGCTTGGCGAGTTGGACCTGGATGGGGATTTCACCACGGACGAGTGGTTCGATCTCCTCTGAGTCCTACACCTTCATCGCCACGAGCACCCCGTCCCGGATGGGCACCAGGGTGGCGATCCACGAGGGGTCCCGCGTCACCGCGCGGGTGAACTCGCGGATCGCCTCGGTGTCCGCGGCGAGGTCGTTCGCGTCGAAGATCGCTCCGTGCCAGAGCAGGTTGTCCACGATCATCACCCCTCCGGGACGCAGCTTCTCCTTGATGACCGGGAGCGAGGCGGGATAGCCGCTCTTGTCGATGTCGTTGAAGATGAGATCGAACGGGCCCTCGCTTTCCCGGAGGGCTTGCACTGCCTCGCCGACGGTGTAGCGGATGATCGGGTCGAAACCCATTGCGCCCAGGTGATGGCGCGCCATGTCGGAAAGGCCCTTGTCCCACACGACGTGGTGCACTTCTCCCCCACCGTTCTCTTGGACCGCCCGGGCGAACCACGAGGTCGAATAGCCGTAGCCCGAACCCAGCTCGAACACCGACCGCGCTCCGATCATGCGCGCGGCCTGGTAGCAGAGGTACCCGGCGGCCGGTCCGATGATCGGGAAGGAGTGTTCGTGGGCGTAGGCCTCCATTTCGCGCATCTGGGCGTTGCGTTCGGGAACGAGCCCGTCGAGGTAGCCGCGCAGTTCGGGGTGCATGAGGTCCATGCCCGAACTTTGGCAGAAACACCCCCGCGAGTACACTGCCAGCCATGCGTTTGACGCACCTTGTCGATTGCGCGGGTTGAGCGACGAAGCTGGGGCCATCCCAATTGGCGGAGGTTCTCCGCCAGCTTCCACCCTCGAGCCACCCCGACCTGCTCGTCGGATTCGAAACGTCCGACGACGCAGGCGTTTGGCGTTTGTCCGACACCCAGGCGCTGGTGCAGACGGTGGACTTCTTCACGCCCATCGTGGACGACCCCTACGCGTACGGCGCGATCGCCGCGGCCAACTCGATGAGCGACGTGTACGCGATGGGGGGGCGGCCGATCACCGTGCTGAACATCTCGTGCTTCGACCCCGACGCGGCGCCCGCGGAAGTCTGGGCGGCGGTGATGCGGGGAGCCGCGGACAAGGTCGCCGAAGCCGGCGCGGTGGTGATCGGCGGACACAGCGTCAAGGACGCCGAACCGAAGTTCGGCATGTGTGTGACCGGTCTTGTGGACCCGGGGAAGATGTTCGCCAACACGGCGGCCCGCCCGGGAGATGCGATCTACCTCTCCAAGCCGTTGGGCACCGGCATTGTGGCGACCGCCGCCAAGTTCGACCAGTGCGAGGACGCGGAGCTGGCCGAAGCGATCGCCACGATGAGCGAGCTGAACCGCGAGGCCTGCGAGAAGGGCCTCGAGGCGGGGGTGCGCTGCGCCACCGACGTCACGGGCTTCGGCTTGGCCGGCCACCTGTTCAACGTCGCGCGAGGCTCGGGAGCGACGCTGGTCATCGAGGCGGGAGCGCTTCCGGTGTTGTCGGGCGTGCAGCGGATGGTGGAGGCGAACCTCACCACCGGCGGGGCCGGGCGCAACGCCGAGTTTCTCGGCGAGGCCCTCCACGTGGATCCCGAGGTGCCCGATTGGCTGCGCCAGGTCGTGGTGGACCCGCAAACCAGCGGCGGGCTGGCGCTGTTCTCGGCCGTTCCGATCGAGGGTTGCCGCCGGATCGGAAGCGTCCGCCAGGGCCCTCCCGAAATCCACCTGGTGCCCTAGCCATCACCTCTGGGAGGGCGCCAGCGTGGGGACCGGCGGCGACGCCAAGGCGCTGCGCCGGAGCTGGGCGGACGCCTCGCGCGGCGACATCGGGCCTTGGATCGCCTTCCCGGAGACCAGAAACACGCCGTTCCCCTTCCGCTGCACATCGGTTCGGATGCCGGCATAGGCGGGCGCCACGAAGCGCATTGGCACGAGCCGGTTGACTTCGTCGGCGAGGGACTGGGCGTTGGGACCGGTCGTGATAACGTAGGTGTCCTCGGAGACGCCCAAGGAGGCACGGTAGTAGCCTCCCGCGAGGGGACCGAGGCGCGGAGCCGAGTCCGCAAAGTGGCTCGCAGATTGACGCGCGCGTTCCGAAAAGGTCAACGCGTCTCCTTTTGCGCCGACCGCCGCCTCTTCGGGGAAGAGCCAGCCGTAGTCGCAGAGGAGGCGGATCATCCGGGCCGAAGTCGACTCGCAGTCCGAGTCGGCCAACTGGGGAACCGGCTCGACCTGCGGCCCAAGCTCCCCCGAACGGCGGTACGTCATCGCGTAGGCGCCCCTTCCGAGGTCGAACAGGAACACCGCGCGCTTCAGCACGGAGAGCCCTCGGAAAAGGGACGGCACGCGGCCGGTTGCGAGATAGTCTTCGAGCGATGCATCGGCGAAAGCCAAGTAGTCGCCGAGATACGCTTCGGCGGAGAGGCGACGGTCCAAGGTGTGGGTGACGTCGTCGGCCGCCCGGAACGCGTCCAGCTGGTCGTACAGGGTGGTCGCCACGGCTTTTCGATCGACGTCTCCCAGCAGCCGCGCGGTGGCGAGCATTCGCGCCGCGACGGTTCCGTTGACGTCGAGGAGCGCCTGGCCGGCGAAGGCGCGCGGCTTGGATTCGGCAAACCGGCGGAGACGCGTCATCGCGGCGACGGCCTGGGGCGTGTGCATGGCCTGCGGGTCGCGTGCGCGCACGACCATTTGGGGGTTCTCCTCCACGCGCAGGCTGAACCACTCCCGAGCGAAGGTTCGGTCGGCCGCATCCGGGAAAATCTCGCGCAGATCCCTCGGAGAAAAGCTCGAACGCTCGCTTCGGTCGAGAGGCCCCTCGTCCCCGATCCGGCACGCGCGCACGAGCCCGAGATCGACAAACTCGCTCGCAAGCGCATCGAACGTCGACCGGGCGACGTCGGCGAACTCGAACTCCCGCGATCGAGAGGCGAGGGCAGAGGCGAGAAACATCATCTCGGCGTTTTGCGCGGCGACCTTGTCGAACTCGACGACGTTCCAGCCGCCGACGCCGATGTGAAAGAAGCCTCCGTCGATCCAGTCCACCATGGAGGAGCGGAGCAACCGCCGCATCGCCGCCACGGCGAGATCCGCCCTTCCGACCCGGGCCAAAAACATCCACGCGTTGGGCAACAGCGGGTCGAACCGGAGGGCGGGGCCGCCGTCGCGTGCAAGGTCGGGCCGGTCCGCCAGAAAGAGGGCGTACTCCTGGAAGTCGGGAAAGGCGGACGCCGAGTCCTGGAGCAGCGACGCCACATCGGCGGCTTGAACGTTGGCGGGATTGGTGGGGTCATCCGGGTCGCGCTCGACGAGGCGCTTTTGGATGGCGATCAGCGCGTCGATCAGCGCGTAGGCGTCGAAAGCCCGAGAGTCGGCCCGCACCAGAAAATCCACCATCTTCCCGTCGGGCTGCAAGATGTAGATCTGAAACTCGTCGCGCAGGCGGAGCGCGCCGCGGGAAAGGGGGAAGAAGCCGTTGAGCAACTCGGGATGGAGGAGTCCATCGGCCCGAACGCACACGAACTTCCTCCCGAGGTAGGCCTCCACGTCGGGGTGGGTGAAGATCCCCGAGTCGAACTCGCGCCCGAAGCGTCCCCAGGGCAGCCCGACCACGAACAGGATCGGCAGGTCCCGCCGCCGAGCTTCGGCGAACGCGCTCGCGTCCAGCGCGTGCCAGTCGATGCGCTGTTCGGCGGCGCGCCGAAGGAACTCGCTGGCCTCGACCGCGAGCTTGTTCTCCTTGGGAGGGGGAATCAGAGGCTTGACCAGTTGGGCGGCCACTCCGAGGAGCACCAGCAGGGCCGTGGCGAGGGTCACCACCTGAAAGCTGGGCTTGCGCATCGCTGCAATCCATGATGGCGCATCGCGCCCCTCGAAGGGGCCAACCCAAAGCCATGCTACAATCGTCGCATGTCGATCACGCTCGACGAAGTGCGCCACGTGGCGAAGCTGGCTCGGCTCGAACTCGACGAGGCCGAGATCCTCGCGCTGCAGGGCGAACTGAACAGCCTGCTGGGGCACTTCGCCGACATCGAGGAGCTCGATGCGCGGTCTGAGGACGGACTCACCCACTCCGTCACGCTCGCCAACGTCTGGTCCGAGGATCGGATCGGGGTTTGCCTGACGCCTGAAGAGGCGTTGCGCGGCGCGCCGAAATCGAAGGCGGGCCTCTTCGTCGTCCCGACGATCATCGAGGACTGAACGTGCCGACGTCCCTCACGGCCACCGCATTGCGCCGAGGGCTGTCCGACCGGACCTTCTCCGCTCCAGAAATCGCCAGGGCGTGCCTCGACCGCATCGCCGAGCTCGACGGAGAGATCGGCGCCTTCCTCACGGTCGATCGAGAAGCGGTCGAAGCGCAGGCGAGGCGTGCCCAGTCGATGCTGGAGGACGGGAGCGCCGGACCGCTCACGGGCATCCCGGTGGCGCTGAAGGACAATCTCTCGACCGCGGGCCTGCGCACGACCTGCGCGTCGCGGATGCTGGAGCGCTACGTCCCGCCGTACGACGCCACGGTCGTCGATAGGCTCAAGTCGGAGGGCGCCGTCATCCTGGGCAAGACCAATCTCGACGAGTTCGCCATGGGGACCTCGACGGAGAACAGCGCGTTCCATCCCACCCGCAACCCGTGGAGCCGGTCGCGCTCGCCCGGCGGAAGCTCGGGAGGTTCGGCTGCGGCCGTCGCGGCGCGCCTGGCCCCCCTGGCCCTTGGGTCGGACACGGGCGGATCGGTGAGGCAACCCGCCTCTCTGTGCGGCGTCGTGGGCTTCAAACCCACGTACGGTCGGTGTTCTCGCTACGGCCTCGTCGCCTTCGCTTCCAGCCTCGACCAGATTGGGACTCTGGCCCGAACGGTCGAAGATGCGGCGTTGCTCGCCGAGGCCGTGACGGGACACGATCCGCGCGACAGCACTTCGCTCCCTATGGGGCCCGTTCCATCCGCCGACTTGGAATCCGGATCCTTGCGCGGCAAGCGGTTCGCCGTTCCGAAGGAGATGGGAGATGCGGCCGTCGATCCCGACGTGGGCGCGGTGTTCGAATCGGTCGTGGAGACCCTTCGGGCCGAAGGGGCCGAGGTGGACGAGGTGAGTTTGCCCTCGACGCGTTACGCGGTGACGACCTACTACCTGATCGCGCCTGCCGAGGCGAGCAGCAACCTCGCCCGTTTCGACGGCGTGCGCTACGGTTGCCGTGCCGAGGACGGTGGCGGGGGGCATGTCGCGATGATGGAACGGACCCGGGGCCGAGGTTTTGGCCACGAGGTGAAGGCGCGCATCATGATCGGCACCTACGCCCTCTCGGCGGGGTACTACGACGCGTACTACGTGCGCGCCCAACAGATCCGGGCGCGGCTGCGGGATGAGTTCCAAGCGTGCCTCGAGCGGTTCGACTTCGTGCTCTCGCCGACCAGTCCGATCCCGGCCTTTCCGTTGGGGGTGTTGGCTCGGGATCCCTTGGCGTTGAAGCGGCTGGACGTCTTCACGATTCCCGCGAGCCTGGGTGGTTTTCCGGCGATCTCGTTGAACGGGGGATTTGCGGGCGGCTTGCCCGTGGGAGTCCAACTCGTGGGCCGGCTCGAGGACGACGCCCACGTGCTTCAGACCGCGCGGTCCATCGAACGCGTGTTGCCGAGTGCGACGCGCCCGGCTCCGGTCCCGTAAGCTGTAAGAGAAGATGGACGACGTTCGGCGCCAGGACCGCAGGCTCTTCGTGCGGGAGTTGTTGGAACCGGGGAGGCTCCTCGTCTCGGCGCTGGCGATCACCGCCGCGGTCATGATCGCCTCCTCGGTCCCCTGGTTCTACGCCGTCCCCGTGATCGTCGCCGGCTGGTGGGCCGGCACGGCGTACCAAGCCAGCGTGCGGAAGCGGTTCCTCGACAAGCGGTTCCAGGCGTTTTGGATGGGTTGCCAAGAGCGGCTGGAGAAGCTGGAGAACGTGATGAAGGCGATGCGCCGAGAGCAGGTGGCGGATCTCAAGGAGGTTCCCCGCACCGTCCGGTCCGTCGCGGATGCGCTCTACCACGCCCTTCGCCGAGCGGACATGATCGCGCACGAGGTGCAGAAGACCGAGCGGGGACTCTACCAGCAGCCGCCAGTCTGGTCGACGCCTTCGAACGACGCCCAAGCCAAGGAGCTGTACCGCATCGCCGACAAGAACATCGCCGAGTACCGCTTCCACTTCTCGGGGGTGATGGCCGGCGTGCAGCGCACCGAAGCGCAGAGCGCGGTCTTCATGACGACCGTCGATACGCTCCGGATGAAGATGATCGGGTACCGCCTTGCCGGGCGCAGCCCCGAAGTGTCGAGCATCGAGTTCCTGCAGGCGCTGAGCGAGGCGAAGCTCCAACTCCAAGCGATCGACCAGGCCCTGGACGAGCTGGACCTTTCGAACTTCCCCAAGATGATCGCCGTCGAGCCGCCTCGCGCTCCCGCGGAGGTCGAGAGTCCGCCCGAACTTCGCCAGGAGCCATGAGCCTTCGCCTGCGCGTGCGGTGTCCCGCGAAGTTCAATCCGTTCCTCGCCGTCGGCCCGCCCGATGCGAGCGGGTACCACCCGATCCGAACGGTCTTCCAAGCCGTCTCCCTCTTCGACGAACTGCGTGTCGCCGAAGGGGTGCGAGACTCGCTGGCCTGTTCCTGGGACGGCCTGCCGGCGGACAACACGATCACGAAAGCCCTGCGGCTGTGCCGGGAGCTCGCCCCGATCCCGCCTCTTTCGATCACCTTGGACAAGCAGATCCCCGCGCAGAGCGGGCTGGGCGGGGGCAGCTCCGATGCGGCGGGTCTCCTGCGCGCGTTGGAGTGTCTCTATCCCGGTTTGCTGGGCGAGCGAGACCGCTGGGAGATCGCCCATGCCGTGGGAGCGGACGTCCCGTTCTTCCTCGTGGGAGGCCGCGCGCGAGGCGAGGGGTACGGCGAACGTCTCCGCCCGATGGAAGACGCGCCCGCGCAGTGGCTGGTGGTGGCCCGCCCGGAGGGCGGCGTTTCGACCGCAGAGGCCTATCGGGCGCTCGATTCCGTGGACCGACGTTGGGCTAAGTTCGAAGATGCGGAGCGGGGCTGGGCCAACGACTTCGAAAGGGTCATGCCGGCGGCAAGCGCCGAGTTGGCCGATCGGCTGCGGGCGGCGGGGGCGCACCCGGCCGTGCTCTGCGGAAGCGGTTCGGCGGTCGCCGCGGGGGCCTCCTCGCGACAAGATGCCGAGCGGATCCGTGCCGAGATCTCGGCGCCCGACGTTCGGGCCTGGGCCGTCCACACGTTGACGCGCGCAGAAAGTCTCGCAATGTTGCGGGATGAGACCGCGTGACCCTGTGGAATCTGCTCAGAGCAGCCGATATGGACGATATGCGCGACGTGTGCGTGGATATGCGGGGCATCGATCCCAAGTTGACGGAAGGGTTTCTCCTCACCCAGCCGGACGTGGTGGACGCGTCGGTGTGGTTTTCCCAGGGGAACCTGCTGGCGCACGTCACGGTGTTCGATGAGAACGACGTCACGAGTCGGGCGCTCCAGGCGCTGTGCCTGGACGAACTCGGTGTCCACCAAACCCCCCGCGAGATCCGCCTGAGCCAGGCCCGCCCGCGCGCGGCTTAGCTCCCAGCCGCACCTTCGCGCCGCGCAGGGTACAATCTGCCCTTGTGAGCGAGCGCCCCGTACCGAAGCCGGTCTGGTACAAGAACACCTATTTTTGGATCGCCGGGATTCTCCTCGTCGTGGCGCTGGTCGGAATCATCGCGGGACAGGAGACGATCCGCGACCCGGGCCAAAAACGCGAAGGCGGTTTGGCGCTCTTCTACTTCACCGCATCCGTGCTGATGCTGGTCAACGGGCTGCTGAGTCATTGGCAGACCGTGCAGCATTATCGCGAAACGACCGGTGAGAGCGAGTAACACCCTATGGTCTACTGCAGTTGTGGAAAGGGGATCGACAAGATCCCGGATTGGATGGCCTCGATCAACGTCGAGTTCATCTGCAAGGAGTGCCCGAATCGGCAGGTCAAGAGCATCGCCTCGGTGACGCTCGCGGCGCCGGAGGAAGCCCTTGCGCCGGCCAAGGCCGTCGAAGCGACGCCTCAAGCCGCGGTGGCGTCGGAGGCTCCGGAACCGGTCGAAGCCGCACCGGTCGAGCCCGAAGCCGCCCCCGAGCCGGCGGAGCCCAAGCCCAAGAAGGCCGCGGCGCCCACCGAGGCGAAGGTAGCCAAGCCCAAGGCCGCCGCCAAGCCGAAGAAGGTCGAGGAAGCCAAGCCCAAGGCTGCCGCGAAGCCGAAGAAGGTCGAGGAAGCCAAGCCAAAGGCGAAGAAGGCGAAGTAGGGGGAGTCAGACCCGAAGGTCCACGACCTGCCCTTTCCCTTCCATCATGCGCATGAGTTCCGCGCTTTGCTCTTGTTGCGCGTCCAGCGTCTTGCGAAGCAGGGCCATCTGGAGCCTTGCGATCTTCGCCTCGGAACTGGCCGCGGGCGCGACCGCGTCGGCCGCGGAGACGTTGGAAACTTCCATTCCACTCCATTTTTCGGCACGATTCCCTCGAACTGGAGGGGAAGCGGGCCGGCGTCTCGGATATCATCGGTTGTCTCCACTATGAAGTTCGTGCTCATTACATGCGATTTCGAGATGGTCGCCACGGCGAAGAAAGGCTTTCAGCCGGACGATGAAACGTTGGCGTTCGCGTCCTGGCGCGAAGCGCTGGAAGGGTGCGACGGAGCGGATCTGCTGTTCGTCGATCTGGTTGCGACGTTGGACGAGCCGCACAAGATCGCCGGGTACGAGGCGTTCGGCCACGCCAAGATGGACCACCCTGCGGCGAAGGACGTCCCGTTGGTGCTCATCGCACCTCCGGACGATTACGAGCTGGACTTCATGGCGGGCTGGCCGAACTTCGTCTTTGCGCACCTGCGCAAGCCCATCAGCGAGAAGATCTTTCGCCGGGCGTCCACCTGGGTCTGACCGCCCACCGTGCCGACCCCTGCATTTTCACCGGGTTCTCGCCGATAACTGGGTTGACGTCGACCCAGGTCGATGCTCGGAAACCAGTATGGCGAGCGATCGAAAGACCCACAGGCCGGACAACGCGGTCAGCATCAGCGTTGCTGCGCGCATCACCGCGGTGGAGGTGCACACCCTCCGCTACTGGGAGCGCGAGTTCTCGGACTACCTGATTCCCAATCGCACCGAAGGCGGACAGCGCCGCTATCGGCCCGAGGACATCCAAACCGTTTTCATCATCAAGCGCCTTCTCCGGGACGAGATGTTCAGCATCGCAGGCGCAAGACGACACCTCAAGCGCGTGCTCGAGGCGCAGGCCGCCTGAAGCGGCGGGAGAGTTCATGGCAAACGCACAGCAGGTTCTCCAGCGGGCGCGCTCGCTGGCCGAGCAGTACCGTCACGACGAGGCAGAGCGCCTGATCGTCAAGCTGCTGTCCGAGGAGCCCTCGAACCCCGACGCGAGCGCCGAACTCGGCATCCTCTACACGTTTACTCAGCGCGAGATCGAAGCCGTCGACCTCCTTCATCGGGCTTCGGGTGCCGAACGGTTTTCCGAACTCGCCCAATCGTTGACCGATCACTTTCACTGCCGCGCCCTGATGGCCAAGAAGCTGGGCATCGACGATCCTCTTGGCAAGAAAGCTATGGAGTCGGTCCGAGCCCTTGCGGGACTCGAGCCCGGCAACGTGGGAATCCGGCTCTCGGCGTGCTTGATCGTCCGCAACGAGGAAGCCCACCTCGAGCGCTGCCTTGCGAGCGTGCGTCGGATCGCCGACGAGATCGTCGTGGTGGACACGGGGTCCACCGACGGAACGGTCGCCATCGCCGAGCGGTTCGGGGCGACGATCGGGCACTTCGACTGGGTCGACGACTTCTCCGCGGCGCGCAACGAATCGCTGCGCCTCGCCACGGGCGACTGGGCCCTTTGGATCGATGCCGACGAGGAGCTGGACGCATCCAGCGAGAACGGCGTTCGCGAAGCGCTGATGCGGCCGCAGTTCGGCGGCTTCTACGTACAGATTCACAACCTCCTCGACGAGAGCGGGGACGCGAACCAGTACGTCCACGTCCCGGTTCGGCTGTTCAAACGGTGCGACTCGGTTCGGTTCGAAGGCCGGGTGCACGAGCAGATCACTCCGTCGCTGAAGGCGCTGGGACTCCCCAACGCGACGCTCGAGAGCGTCAAGATCCGGCACTACGGCTACCGCCCGTCGGACATGGCGTCCAAGGACAAGATCCAGCGGACGGTGTCCCTGATCGAGAAGGAGCTGGAGGAGCGGCCCGACGACCCGTTCCAGCTCTTCAACCTCGCCAACGCCCAGATCGTCGCCCGGGACTACGCGTCGGCGGCCGCGGCGGCCGGGGCCGCGGTCCGGCACCTCGAGCGAGAGAGCGGCTATGGGAGCCAGGTTTACCAGATCCTCGCCGCGAGCCTGATCGAACTGGGGCGCTACGACGAGGCCCTGGCGGCTTGCGACGAGTGCGACGAGCGCGGCTTCGCCAGCGTGCTGTCCCAGTTCGAACGAGCACACGCCCTCCAGCGGATGAACCGCGACGAGGATGCGCTCGCTGCGATCGACCGATGTCTGGCCATGGAGTGGCCGCTCGAGCTTACGGGCGACTACGGCATCAAGACGCACAAGCGCCAGTTGTTGAAGGGCCAGATCATCGCCCAACTCGGACGCTTCACCGAAGCGGTCGAGCTCTTCGACTTCGCCCTTGCCCACGACCCCGCGAACACGGTTGCGCTCTACTCCAAAGCCGCCACCCTCGACGCGATGGGGCAACCCATCGAAGCGCTCAAGGTGTTCGAGGCCGGCTTCGGCGATCCCTTCATGGGGCCCGCCAACAAGAAGGGTGCGGCGCGCGTGTACCAACGGCTCGGCCAGCTCGACGTCGCGTGCCAACTCTTCGAAGAGGCGTGGCGCGGACGCCCGATGGACCACGGCTTCTGGGTGCACTGGGTCCAGTGCGCGGAAGCCGCCGGGGACATGCCGGCGGTCGTGCGGGCCTACGAAGCGTACAACGAGCGGGCCGAGCTCAGCGCCGACATGCTCGTGAACTGGGGACGCGCCCTCGCCACGTGCGGGGACCATGAGAAGGGGCTGAACTG
This sequence comes from Fimbriimonadaceae bacterium, assembly GCA_023957775.1. NCBI lineage: Bacteria > Bacillati > Armatimonadota > Fimbriimonadia > Fimbriimonadales > Fimbriimonadaceae > Fimbriimonadaceae bacterium. The sequence continues at coordinate 105,839 of JAMLGR010000004.1, forward strand.
CTTCACCGAAGCGCTCAAACGCGATCCCACGAACGCGAACGCCTACTTCAACTGCGGCGACCTCCTCTACCAGCTCGGCCACTTCGCCGACGCCGCCCACCTGTACGAGTCAGGCCTGCGGCACGCACCGCTCAACGCCGACGGATGGTTCGTGCTCGGCAACAGCCTCGCCCAGATGGGATTGGGCCAAGGCGCCCAAACCGCCTACCGGCAAGCGCTGAACATCAACGCCAAGCACGCCGGCGCGCAAGCGAACCTCGCCCTGGTCGAAGAAGGAATGAAGGAGCAAGCCGCTTAGGGTCGTGGATCGTTGATCGTTTGTCGAAGGACCAAGGACCAAGGACCAAGAACCAGGCCTAACCCTCCGCTCTTGCCTTGATCGCGGCTTGCAGGTTCTCCAGGTTCTTGGTGACGATGCCGTGGATCACCTTCTTGATCAGCGCGCCGACCGTGGGGACGTTGTACTCGTACTCGACCACGCTGTCGAATCGCGTGCCGCCGTTCTCTTCGGCGAACTGCCAGTAGCCCTCCATCTTGTCGTAGTCCCCTGAAAGCTGGCGGAAGACGCACCGGTGGGCGCCGTCGTCCCACACGTCCTCCTGCCGCCAGCGGACCTTGAGCATGAACTGCGGAATCAGTCCGACCCAGTCGCTCACGATGCGCGAACCTTCCTCTTCCACGATTTCCAGGGACTTCACGTCCTTCATGAACTCGGGGAAGGCACGGTTGTCCTTGGCGATCGCGTACACTTTCGCCAGCGGCGCCTGGATCCACACGGTCGTTTCAACGGTGGGCATGGGCCACGTTTTACCCCCGGCATGAGCGAATCACCCTCTGGCACGATGCGGGCTCTCATCCTCGAGCGCCCGGGTTGCATCGCTCTGCGCGAGATTCCCATTCCCGTTCCCGGGCCCGGCGAGCTGCTGATCCGCGTGCGCGCGGCCACGACGTGCGGGACCGATCTGAAGGCCTTCGTGCGCGGCCATCCCCAGATTCCCATGCCCGGCGTTTTCGGGCACGAGTACAGCGGCGTGGTGGCTGTCGCGGGCAGTGGCGCGCGCTTCCGGGAGGGCGATGCCGTGATGGGGGTCCACTCGGCCCCCTGCCAGGCGTGTTCCTGGTGTCGACGCGGCCAAGAGAATCTGTGCGAGAGCATCATGGCCACCAAGGTGTTGGGCAGTTTCGCCGAATACCTGTTGATTCCCGAGCGCATCGCCCGCCTCAACGTGTTCTTGAAGCCCGAAGACCTTTCCTTCGAGCGGGCCAGCCTCTTGGAGCCCCTCTCGTGCGTTGCCGAGGGCGTGAACCACCTCGGTGTTGCCGGCGAGGGCCGCCAACGCGTCCTGGTGATCGGAGCGGGCGCGATCGGCCTGATGTTTGCGGCGGTGCTGCGGACGCACGAAGTCACCGTTGCGGGCCGCAATCCGAGCCGCCTCGCCGTCGCGCAACAGTTGGGAGCCCGGACGTCGTCCCTCCAGGCGTTGGAAGCGGACTGTTTCGACGTGGTGATCGAGTGCACGGGGAGCGTGGATGTGTGGGAGCGGGCCCCCGCCCATGCGCGCCGGGGCGGCCTGGTCGTACTGTTCGGCGGATGTCCTTCCGGCACGCGCGCCTCGTTCGACACGGCCCGGCTGCACTACGATCAGATCGCCCTGGTCTCGCCGTTCCACTTTGGGACCGCGTCGGTCCGTCGCGCCCGGGAGTGGCTCTTCGAGGCGCAAGACGCCTTCGGCCTGGTGCTCACCTCCGAGCGGCCCCTCGACGACGGCCCCGAAGTGTTCGAGGGCCTGCGCGCCGGCCGGGACATCAAGGTGGTGCTGCGGCCGTGAACGTGGCCCTCTACGAGAAGGGAACGGGCCTGCGCATCGCTCCGTGGGACGACCCGACGGTTCCGGCGGGCGGCTTGCTGGTTCACACGGAGGCGTGCGGCCTCTGCTCCGGGGAGTTGATGGAGTGGTACATGGACGCCAAGGCCCCCCACGTGTTGGGACACGAGGTTGCGGGGATCGTGCAAGAGAGCGACGACGCGCGGTTCCCGGTCGGATCCCGCGTGTTTCCGCACCACCACGCCCCGTGCGGGGTGTGCGACGTGTGCCGGGCTGGACACCCGGTGCACTGCCCGCAGTGGAAGGCCACGCGTCTCGACCCGGGCGGCATGGCCGACCGGTTCGCCGTGGCTGCGTCCAACCTGAACGACACTCTCGTCGTCGACGATCTGCGGGCGATCGATGCGGCGCTGATCGAGCCCCTCGCATGCGTGGCCAAGTCCCTTCGTCGCGCCCGCGTGAGAGAGGGCGACCAGGTCGCGGTCGTGGGGCTCGGCGTCATGGGGCTGATGCATGCCCACTGGGCGCCTGGCGCGGTGGGTTACGACGTGAACCCCGCCCGGGTGGCCTGGGCCGGCGGAATCGGCCTGGACGCGCGCCCCGCCGAGCATCCCGAACCGGCGGACGTGGTGGTCGTGTGTCCGGGAAGCGAGGACGCGCTCCGATTCGCGGCGGCGATCGCCCGCCCGGGTGCTCGGATCGTCCTCTTTGCGCCGATGCCGCCCGGCGAGGAGGCCCGGGTTCCGCTGAACCGCCTGTACTTCCAGGACGTCGAACTAGTGAGCAGCTACTCGTGCGGACCCGAAGATTCGATCAGTGCCGCAAGGGCTCTGCGCCAAGGAGTCGTCCGAGCAGAACAGGTGGTGAGTCACTTCATCGGAATAAACGAACTCCCCGGCGCGTATGGAGCGATGAAGCGCGGAGAAATCCTCAAACCCATGGTGGTGTTTACTTGATCAGAAAGTTCGAGCGGTGGGACTGGGACGGCGTCGCCGTCGACCAGTACAAGGACGAGCCCGGTACATGGGTGTCGGTCACGCGCCGCTGCTTGGCTTCTTCCGATCGGATGGGATTCGAGATGCGCTACTTCGAACTTGGAGTCGGTGGGATGACCTCCTTCGAACGGCACGACCACGAGCATGCAGTGTTGGTCGTGCGGGGGCGCGGGCGCGTTCTCCTGGATGCGACGTGGCACGAGGTGGCACCCTTCGACGTGGTGCACGTGCCTTCCCGGACGCCGCATCGGTTCGAGAACGCGGGGGACGAGCCTTTCGGCATCGTGTGCACGGTCGACCGTGTGCGCGATCGGCCCGAGCTTCTCGATGCCAGCGAGGTGGTCCATGCGCCCCGCTAACTGGTTGGCGGCCGTCGGTCTGCTTCTGTTCACGTCCCTCCCGCTGGTCTGCGGCGCCCAGGAGAAGGCCCTGGACCCGCCTGCGCCGCCGCTCTCCAAGCAGGAGCAGCAGCACCAGGCGGACCTCCAGCGCGACATACAGATCGGAGAGAAGGCCAAGGTCGAGGTCGAGAAGGAGTACAAGCTCAGCAAGAACAGGGAGTACATCGAGCGGGTCCAGCGCGTGGGTGGCCAGATTGCGGCGATCGCAAAGGTCCTTCGCGTGGAGACGCTGTGGGGCGACGACCGGCTCAACACGTTCAATTACGAATTCAGGGTCCTCGAAGGCGACGATGTCAACGCGTTCTCGCTCCCCGGCGGGTTCATCTACGTCTACGAAGGGTTCATGAAGTACATCGAGAGCGACGACGAGCTGGCGGGGGTCATGGCCCACGAAGTCTCCCACGCGTCGATGCGGCATCTCGCCACTTTGGAGAAGGAGTCCCAAAGGCTCCAAACGGTCTCTTTGCCTCTCCTTCTCGTGGCGATTCTCGGCGGCGGCAGCTCGGGCTCCGACGCGCTGGTGCTGAACCAGTTGATCGGGTTGGCGGTGGGCAGCGGCTGGAGCGTGAAGGCCGAGCAGGCGGCGGACTACGGCGGCTTCCAGTACATCATGCACTCGCAATACAATCCTGTCGGCCTGCTCACGTTCATCGAACGCCTCGCCCGGGACGAGCGAAGCCAGCCGGCGCGGTTGGTGGACTGGGGCATCTTCCGAACGCACCCGCCCAGCCGAGAGCGCGCGGAGGCGCTCATGGGGTGGCTGCGCGACAACCACATTCCCATCCGCCGCAGCCAGGTCACCACGACGTTCAGCACCAAGGTCGTGCCCTCCGAGGGCGGCGGAGGCGGCGTGGACGTGCAGTTCGGCGGCAAGCCCTTGTTCACGTTCGGCGGGGACAGCGCCTTGCAGCGGGCCGATGCCGCGTCGGCGAGCTTGAACGCGTTCTTCGACAACGTGCCCGAGCTTTTCGAAGTGCGGACGATGTCCGACGGAATGATCGAGGGCCAGGGCAAGTTCCTCTTCCGCGTCACCGCCGAAGACGCCGCGCTGGCGAAGATGAGCGTCTCCCAACTGGTGGACGACACCGAGCAGAGGATCAAACGCGCGCTCTATATGATCTCGTTCCGGATCTGGGACGGACGGTAGGGTTGGTCCTTCGTTCTTGGTCCTTGGTCCGTGGCTGCATACTTGGGCCATGCTAGCGATCGTGGCGGCCGTGGCCCTGGGTGGTCCCCTGCTGACGGTTTCGACCGCCGTCGCGGATCTCACGCCGCCGGAGCCGCTTCCGTTGGGCGGCTACACCGAGCGGGCGGACAAACTGCTCGAGCCCGGTGGAGAACCCCTCGCCGCGCGCGTGATCGTGTGGAAACAGGGAGCGATGCGCGTGGCCATGGTTTCGGCCGACATGCTCACGATCCCCGAAAGCTTGGCGCGCGAAGTGCGCGGGAAGATCCCGGGCGACGTGAAGCTGTTTCTGGTCGCGACGCACACGCACAGTGCGCCGGACAGCCAGATGCTGAACGACCGGATGACGTTCAAGATTCCCGGCATCGCCAACTACAAGCGGCGGTGGCTTGATTGGTACGCGGAGCGGATCGCGTCGGGCGTTCGCCAAGCCTTGGCGTCATCGGGCACGCCCGCCGCCGCCGTGGACGTTTGGGAACGGCACGTCGAGGCGAACCGGCCGCGGCGGGCCGGGGGGTGGTCCGACTCGATGCTGACGCTGGTCGGCGGCACCGGTGGGAAGGGGATGCCGCGCTGGTTCGCCCACTATGCGGCCCACGCGGTGGTTTACGGCGCGGACAACCTGCAGACCCATCCCGACTTTCCGACCCCCCTTCTGCGTCGGCTCGGGGCGTTCGCGTTCTTTCCCGGAGCGATCGGCGACGTCTCGCCGCGGGCCGACGGCCCGGACGCGCCACAGCGCATGGCGGATTTCCTGTCGCGTTTCCAAGGCGGGGAGCCGGTCCCTCGGGTCGTCGCCCAGGGGGAGGATCCCCTGGTCTGGACGTCGGAGCCCATCGCGCTGGACGCGCCGGCGCCTCACCCCGACTTCGCCAAAGCGTACGGCGTTCCCGACGCGATCGCTCAGCTCGTGGTGAAGCAGTTCGCCCCGAAAGAAGCGGAGGTCCGGGCGTTTCGAATAGGCAAATTGGCGATCGTCGGCATTCCCGGCGAGCCCACGGGGGCGGTGGGACGCTCCATTCGCGACGCGGGGCGTCGGTTCGGTTTCGACCCGGTCCTGGTGGTCAGCCACGTCGATGGCTGGATCGGGTACATCCTCGAGCCGGACGACTACCGCCGGGGCGGGTACGAGGCGACGCTCTCCTTCAACGGGCCCGACACGGGGACCCGCGTCGAAGCGGCCTCGGAGCGCGCCCTGCGGCGGTTGGCACGCTCGGGGTTGTCCCTTCGGCGCCCCTGAGGCGCCCCGTGGCCCCCATGGCGTCCTTTGCGGTCTTTGCATGGGACCTTCGGGGAACAGGCCGGACCATCTGCTAATATGGCGGGAGCCATGAGCTTCACCCTGCGGTTGTCTTCGGATGTCCTGAGCGTCGAGGCTGGGGCAACGGTGCCGCTCTCGATCGAAGTGGCGAACCGTTCCGAAGAGGCCGACCGTTACGAGATCGAGATCGAGGGGCTGGACCCGGAGTGGACGGCCGTTCCCGTCCCCGCCTTTGGAGTCGGATCGCTTGAGGAGCAATCCGAGAAGGTCTTCTTCAAGCCCCCGCGCGTCAGCGAGAGCCTTTCCGGCGACTATCCGTTCGTCGTGAAGGTGCGTTCGCTCTCCAGCGGCGAGTCGCGCACCGTGCAGGGCGTGCTGCAGATCAAGCCGTATCACCACCTGAGCATGGAGTTGTCGCCCAAGAGGGGCTCGATCACGCCGTTCAGGAAGCAGACGGAGTTCCAGGCCGCGCTCATGAACCTCGGCAACACCGAGCACACGCTCCAACTCGTGGGCAACGACGTCGACGACGCGTGTGCGTTCGAGTTCGAGCAGGAGCAGGTCACCCTCGCTCCCGGCCAGCAGCGGACGGTCTCCGTGGTCCTCTCCTCCACGTCGAACCGCGTGTTGGCCAGCAGCAGGCTTTTCGGATTCACGATCGTCGCGAGGAGCATCGAAAGCTCCTCGGTGATGTGTTCGGCCCAGGCCCAACTGGAACAACGCCCCCTCCTGTCCCCGCTTGGGGCGATCTTCTTCGTCTTCGTCGCGACGCTCATCGCCCTGTGGGTGCTGCTCTTGCCGAAGGCCCCTTCGGTGGACTCCCTCACCCTGGATCGTCCCAGCGTGCTGACGGGAGAGCCGGTCACGATCCGCTGGAGCGCGTCCAACGCGAAGTACGTGAGGATCTCGGTGGCGGGCACCGCTTTGATCGACCACGGCAGTTTGGCGGGCCAGACCGTCTACACGCCGACCGCCCCCGGCACGGTGCTCGTCGAAGCGGTGGCCCTGCGCGACAACCGCCAATCGGCGCCGGTGAGCGCCGAACTGCAGGTGGGCGAGCCGGCCGTGGTCCCCGATCCGGAGATCCTCACGTTCAAGACGTCGGCGAGCACCGTCAATCTCGGCGAGCCGTTCGTGATCGAGTACAAGGTGAGTCCGTCCGTGGTGAAGGCGTACCTCGCTCCCACGGGCGAGGAGCTCAACCTCAAAGTGGGCTCTCGCGAACTCATCGCGACGCTTCCGGGCGAGCGCGAGTACACGCTCGTCGCCGAGAATGCAAACGGCAAGACAGCGCGCAAATCGCTCAAGCTCAACGTGGTCGAGGCTTCGCAGGCGAAGTTCGTCGTGTTCGACGTCGACCCCAAGGTCGTCGATCCCGCGGTGGGCAGGGTGACCGTCACGTGGCAGTTCTCCAACGCCGTGCGCGCGGAGCTGAGCGACGGGACCCAAAAGATGGTCGTCGAGGCGTCGGAGGGGAGGCGCGACTACTTGATCGACAAGGAGACGACCTTCACGCTGACGGGCTACGACGCGCAGGGGCTCACAACGACACGGTCGATCACGGTGAAGATGCTCGAGCCGCCTCCGCCGGACACGGGTTCGGTCTCCACGACGGGCGGGACGGGCGGCACGGGGTCCACGACAGGCGGTCGCCTCTAGGATGCCGCGCGCGCTGCTTTCCGTCACCGACAAGAGCGGAGTCGTCGCGTTCGCCCGGGGCCTCGTCGATGCCGGCTACGAGCTGGTCTCGACCGGCGGGACAGCGAGGGCGCTTCGCGAGGCGGGGCTCGCCGTGACCGACGTCGCCCACGTCACGGGATTTCCGGAGATGCTCGACGGGCGCATCAAGACGCTTCACCCAGCCATCCATGGAGGCCTGCTGGGAGACGTTCGAAACGCGGATCACCGGACCGCGATGGTGGAGGCCGGGATCGCGCCCATCGACGTCGTCGCGGTGAACCTCTATGCGTTCGAGAAGACGGTCTCGGGCGAGCACACGTTGGACGATGCGATCGAGTCGATCGACATCGGAGGACCCGCCATGATTCGCGCGGCGGCCAAGAACCATGCGAACGTGACCGTGGTCGTGGACCCTGGGGATTACGAGGGGGTTTTGGCGGGCGTTCGCAGCGGCGCCGTGGAATCGCAGCGGCTCGCGCTCGCTGCGAAGGCGTTTCGCCACACCGCTTACTACGATTCGATGATCGCCCGGTACCTGAGCGATCGGGCAGAGGCTCCCCGGTACCCGGAAACGCTGACCCTCGGATGGCGCCGCACGCTGGCGCTGCGTTATGGGGAGAACCCCCACCAGCACGCCGCGCTCTATACGGACCCGCTCGGCCAGCCCGGCGTGGCGCGAGCCGAGCAGCTTTGGGGCAAGGAGCTCAGCTACAACAATCTGCTCGACGCGGACGCGGCGTGGGAGCTGGTCGCCGACCTTCCCGAAGGCGCGTGCGCGATCATCAAGCACGGGAACCCGTGCGGCGCCGCCGCGGGCGCGTCCTTGGGAGAGAGCTACCGCATGGCGCGGGCCAGCGACCCGATCTCGGCGTTCGGAGGCATCGCGGCGTTCCACGGTGCGGTCGATGGCGCAACCGCCGCCGTGATGGCGGAAAAAGGGAACTTCCTCGAGGTCGTGCTGGCCACGGCGTTCGACGAGGAGGCGCTCTCCGTCTTCCGGGAGCGATCGGGCTGGGGGCAGGACGTGCGCCTGTTGGCCACCCCCCTGCCTCCGCGGGCCCCGGGCCTGGGTGTTCGCGCGTTGCGCGGCGGGGTGCTGCTCCAGGACACGGACGAGGATCCCGGCCTGCCGTGGACCATCGCAAGCCGGCGGTCGCCGACCGAGAGCGAGATGGCCGCGCTCAAGTTCCTTTGGGCCGTGATTCCGCACGTGAAGTCCAACGCGATCGTCGTGGGCGTCGAGGGACGGTTGCTGGGCGTGGGGGCGGGGCAGATGAACCGCGTCCAGTCGGTCCGCCTGGCGCTCGAGCAAGCCGGGGCCGGTGCGCGGGGGGCCGCGCTCGCCAGCGACGCGTTCTTCCCGTTTCCGGACAGCGTGGAGACGGCCGCGGCCGCGGGCATCGCCGCGATCGTGCAGCCCGGGGGCAGCAAGAAGGACGAGGCGGTGATCGAGGCCGCGGACCGCCACGGGATCGCCCTGGTGATGACGGGCGTGCGCCACTTCCGGCATTAGGGCTCGGCCGTGGTGGCGAGGTGCCACGCCCGCTGGACGGGCGTGTGTCGGCAAGTGGAACCGCATCGGTCCCAGGTGGCAGGGGCGTGGCGCATTTCGCGCGTTCGTTCGGCCCGTGTAACTCTGGGGCTTCTTCGGGGCGTATGAAAATCGGAGAACCAACGGACGATCAGGTATCGTCAAAGTTCAACGGAGGATTCCAGTGAAGAATCAAAACGATTTGATCATCGCCATCTCCGCGGTCGTGTTGATGCTCATCGGTGTCGGCGTGAGTTATGCGACCGCGCGCAAGCCCATCAAACCTGGGCCTCCGGAGACAGTGGTGGTGACCCCGGCGCAGATGCCCGAGGGTTCGGTTCAGTTTGCCAATTCGTTGCCTGCGGCATCGGACAGCAACATCCCCGGCGGCGGCGTCGCCAGCGGCGGGATGGGCGGTCTGGCCGGCGGTGCGGGTCCTTCCGGCGGCGTGCGCAAGAAGGGTCCCATGGGCGCGGCGGGCACCTAGAATCCTCCCTTTTCGAACGAACCTCCGGTCCGAGTGCAACACGCGGGCCGGAGGTTCGTTGCGTAAGACCCCTCCGATGGTTCAAACTGAGAGCTCGTGCCCGCGGGCTTTACACACTCATGCCGCCTCCAACTGTGCTCAACGTGGGGTTCTACAACTACGTGCTGACCGACAAGGTCGTGGCGCTGGTGAGCAGCGAGTCGGCCCCGATGCGGCGGCTGATCCAATCGATCCGCAAATCCGAGCGGCTCATCGACGCCACCCAGGGGCGCCGCACCAAATGTGTGATCTTCACGACGGGGGAAGCCGTGGTGCTTTCCGCCATCTCCCAAGAGACGCTCGCCAAGCGCCTGTCGGCCGAGGAGCTCCCCTCCGATGAGGAGTGAAAACGCGACGCCGCAGTTCCTCAAGCAGTTCCTCTCGAAGTTCGGGCGCGACATCGGGATCGATCTGGGGACGGCGAACACCCTCGTCCACGTCGCCGGCCGAGGCGTGGTGCTCCGCGAGCCGAGCGTGATCGCGATCAACAAAGACACCGGCGAGGTGTATGCGGTCGGAGAGGAGGCCAAACGGATGTTGGGCCGGACTCCGGCGAACATCGTGGCGATCCGGCCGCTCAAGGACGGGGTGATCGCAGACTACGACCAGACCGAGAAGATGCTCAAGTACTTCATCGGGAAGGTGTCGAAGCGGTTCCTGCTTCGCCAAAGCGTCGTCGTGGGCATTCCGAGCGGCGTGACCGAGGTCGAGCGCCGCGCGGTCATCCAGGCGACGCGCCGCGCCGGAGCCACGCAGGCCTTCGTGATCGAAGAGCCGATGGCCGCCGCCATCGGGGCGGGAATGCCGATCGAGGATCCGATCGGGTCGATGATCGTGGACATCGGCGGCGGCACGACCGAGGTGGCCGTGATCTCGCTGGCGGGCATCGTGCACTCGCGCTCGATCCGCATCGCGGGCGACGAGATCGACGACGCGATCAGCGCGTACATCCGACGCGCCTACAACCTGTACGTGGGCGATCGGACCGCCGAGCAGACGAAGATCGAGATCGGGAGCGCCTTTCCGTTGGAGCAGGAGCTGAACATCCAGGTCAAGGGTCGGGACCTCGTGACGGGTCTCCCCCGAAGCGCCGTGATCACGAGCGAAGAGGTGCGCATGGCGATCGCAGAACCGCTCAACGCGATCGTGGAGGCGGTCAAACTCACGTTGGAGGCCACCCCTCCCGAACTAGCCGCCGACGCGATGAACAGCGGCATCTTCTTGGCGGGCGGAGGGGCTCTCCTGCGCGGGATCGACCACCTGATCTCCCAGGAAACGGGGTTGACCGTGCACATCGCCAACGACCCTCTGAGCTGCGTCGTGATCGGGACGGGCAAAGTCGTGGAGGCGATGCACGAGAACCCCGAGATCCGACGAATGCTGGAGAAGTCATCAAGGACGTAAACACCCACCCCGCGTTGGATTGGCTGCTCTTGGTGGCCCTTTGCGGGCTGGGGATCGCGTTGGGCCGGATGCAGACGACGGCGCGTCAGGCCGGAAGGCTGGACGGGGTGAGTCAGACGGTGATGTCGGCCGTCCATCCAGCCTCGAAAACGCTGGAAGGGGCGCTGGACGGCGTAGCCGACTTCGTCACGGGCATCGTCTCGGCCAACGATCTGGTCTCTCGGAACCGCGCCCTGGAGGCGAGGGTGCGCGCGATGGAGCAGTACGACGAGAGGGTCAAGGCGCTGACCCAGGACATCGACGCGTTGCGGCGCGAGATCGGGTTGGAGCCGGTTGCGGGCAGGAAGAAGATCGCCGCGAACGTAACGATGTACTTCCCCTACGAGAACCGCATCGTCATCGACGTCGGCAAGAAGCAGGGGGTGTGGTCGGGGCTTCCCGTGGTCACGGCAGACGGGTTGTTGGGCGTCGTGCAGGTGGTCGAGGAGCACGTGAGCCACGTGTCGCTGCTCAGCAGCCCCACGCTTCGCGTCGGAGCGGTGACCAACCGCGATCCGGCGCCGGCCGGCCTGCTCCACGGAGAGTCCTCGGACGTTCTGATCTTCGAGCTGCTCGACTCGAAGCAGCCGGTGGAAACGGGCGACCTGGTGATGACCTCGGGCTTCTCTGAGAACATCCCGCGCAACATCCCCATTGGGAGGGTGGTGCGTCTCGAGGATGATCGCGAGTTCGGGACGCGGCGCGCGCAGGTGTACCCGTTCGCGCAGATCGGCAATGTGCGCGAGGTGTTCGTGCTGCGATGAGCGGGGGACGCCGATGGGTGGTGGCGGGTATGTGCCTCTACGTCGCTGCCGCGCTCCAGCCGCTGACGCTCCGCTACGCGCTGTGCGGTCTGCGTCCGGACTTCCTGTTGATCGTCCTCGCGGTGTTCACCCACTTCTCGTCGCGGCGCGGCGGCTTGGTGCTCGGCTTCCTGACGGGGGTGGTGGCCGGGGCTCTTCCGGGCGCGAACATGGCCCATTACGTGATCAGCCGATCCCTTGCGGGCTTCTGCGGCGCGTGGGCCCGTGCGTTCGGATTCGAGGAGGGGCTTGCCACCGCGGCGGCCAGCGCCTTTGCGATCACGCTGATCGCACAGTTGGTGTTGATGTTCCTCGCTCCACCTGCACGAATTGGGCCCTTCCTTGGGGCTACAATAGGCTCTGCGGTGCTGAACGGTGTGCTGGCCATCCCGCTCTACGCGCTGGTATCGAGAGTCCTCGGGCCGATCGAGCGCTAAGCCGCACGGTACGAAGCATGAGCAAACACATCAACGTGCTGGAGATGGCGCGCGAACAACTCGCGATCGCCGCCCGGTATCTCGATCTCGACGAGGGGCTTCACGCCGTCCTCGCCCAACCGAAGCGGCAATTGGTCGTCAACTTCCCGGTCGTGCTCGACAACGGGCAAGTGCAGGTGTTCCAGGGCTACCGCGTGCAGCACAACGCGACGCGGGGGCCCACAAAGGGCGGCATCCGCTACCACATCGACGTGGATCTCGACGAGACCACCGCGCTCGCGATGTGGATGACGTGGAAGTGCGCCGTGGCGAACATCCCTTACGGCGGAGCCAAGGGGTCGGTCAAGGTCGACACCAAGCAGCTTTCCAAGCGCGAGCTCGAGAAGCTCACCCGTCGCTTCACCACGGAGATCACCCCGATCCTCGGCGAGTTGGGCGACATTCCCGCTCCCGACATCGGCACGAATGCCCAGGTGATGGCCTGGATCATGGACACGTACTCGATGCAGAAGGGCTTCACGGTCCCCGGCGTCGTGACCGGCAAGCCGATCGAACTGGGCGGTTCCGAGGGGCGCGTCGAGGCTACGGGCCGCGGGGTGATCGTCTCCGCCCAAGAGTCGGCGAACTCGATGGGCTTCTCGCTCGAGGGGGCGCGGGTCGTCGTGCAGGGCTTCGGCAACGTGGGGTCGGTCGCAGCGATTCTCGCCGAAGAGGCGGGCGCGACGGTGATCGCGGTCAGCGATGCCCGCGGCGGCATCGTCAACACGAACGGGCTGCCCGTGAGGGAGCTTGCCGATCGGTACTCCGGACGCGAAGGCGGGATCGCCGAGTACAGGGACGCCGAGCCGATCTCGAACGAGGATCTGTTGGAGCTGGATTGCGACGTGTTGATCCCCGCGGCCATCGCCGCGCAGATCCACGCGGAGAACGCCGGCAAGATCAAGGCGAAGCTGATCGTGGAAGGGGCGAACGGGCCGTGCACCCCCGAGGCGGACCACATCCTCTCGGACAAGGGGGTGCGCATCGTCCCCGATGTCCTCGCCAACGCAGGCGGTGTGATCGTCAGCTACTTCGAGTGGGTGCAGGACCTGCAGAACTTCTTCTGGGAAGAGAACGAGGTCAACAACAAGCTCACACGCATCATGCGCCACTCGTGCGCAGCCGTCGAGCGCACCATGGTCTCGCACAAGACCGACATGCGCACGGCCGCCTACATAATCGGTGTGAAGCGCGTGGCCGAGGCGACCACGACCCGCGGCATCTATCCGTAGGTAGGGCGGGCGGGCGAGGGGCCCGCCCGAGTGTTGAGTGTTGACCTTCGACAAGGCCTCATCCCAGCAGTTTCGCGACGTCCACCTTCTCTTCCAAGATGCCCTTCCACAGGTCGCCCTTGACCTCCAGTCGCGCCATCACCGTGCGAACGGTGAAGTCGGTGGGATACACGTTCTCCAACTCGTCCCACTCCACGGGCACCGAGACCGGCGCGCCGGGTGCTGGGCGGGGCGAGTAGATGCTGGCCAGGGTCTTTCCCCGGACGTTCTGGTTGTGGTCGTAGAAGATCTTCCCGGTGCGTTTCGGGACCGACCACTCCATGGTCACGTCCTTGGGTCGCTGGCGCAGGAGGTGGTGGCCGAGCGTGGCGGCGAACGCGCGCACCGCGTCGTACTCCAGGTTCCGCACGATCGGCACGAAGATGTGGATGCCGGTCTTGCCGGACAGCTTGGGAAAGCCCTTGAGCCCCAGGGCCTCGAGGATCGGACGCAGGGCAAGGGCGATCTCCACCGTCTTGGCGAAGGCGGCGCGGTCGAGTTCGGGCTCGGCGCCCTTCTTCTCGTTCCCTGAGTAGATGTAGGGATCGAGGTCGATCACCATGAAGTCCGGGTAGTTGAGCACGGACGCCTCCAGTGCCTCCTCGCTCGACCAGAAGTCGAGCCCCTTGTCGCGGGCGTCCGGCTCCGGCGAGATTCGCGAGTACCACGTGTGCAGCTCGAGGTCCGCGATCTGGCCCAGCCACAGGAGCGTGGGCAGGTTGTTGCACACCATGTACTCGGTGGCCTTCTGGTTGTGGCCCGAGAAGATGCGGAACGTCTCCACGAAGGGCGGGAGGTCGTGCTCGTAGTGCTTCTGGTAGAAGTGTTCGCCCTCGATGCCGTGCGGGTAGCGCGTGAGGGTGATCGGCCGGTCGCGCATGTTCGGCAGGAGATAGGGTGAGACCTGGGCGAGGTAGCGCAGGTAGTCGCGCTTGGTGACGGGGGCTTCGTCCCCGAGTCCCGGCCAAAGGGGCTTGTCCGGGTTGGTGACCGCCACGATCGCCCCTTGCACCTGGAGTTCGAACCCCTTCGTGGCCCCGTCGATCTGGTCGAGGACGGCATCCAGGTTCGCTTCGATCGCGAGCGCCTCGGCTGGATCCGTGGGCGGGGTGACCGGGGCGGCTTCGGCCGGGTCGGGCCCGGGAGGCGCGAGATCGGGCCGCATGCGCAAGAAGACCGGCGCGCGCAGGTTCCCTTCGTCCGTGAGGTTCGCGTACTTCACCTCGCACGCGAGCACGGGCGCGACCCACGTCGTGCCTGGCGGCGCCGGGGGAGGAGGATCGAACGGGCACTGGGTTTGCGAAATCTCGTCGAGCTGCTTGCGAAACGTCGCAAGCATCGTATCGTCGAACCCGCTCCCCACGTTTCCGAACGAGACGAGCTTGCCTTCTTGAAATTGGCCGACGCACAGGGATCCGAAGGTCTCCTTTCGCGCGCCTTCGCCTTGAGTGAAGCCGCCGATGAAGAAATCGTCGCTCAAGAAGGTCTTGCACTTGAGCCACTGGTCGGAGCGCGCGCCGGGCGCGTACCGGCTGTCGAGGCGTTTGGCGACGACCCCCTCCAGCTCCATCTGCCGTGCGGCTTCGAACAAGACCTTGCCTTCTCCGGGGTAGTGGTCCACGCGCTGGAGGTGGGCGCCGGGCAGGGCGATCGTCTCGAGGAGCTCCTTGCGGGCCGAGAGAGGCGTGCGGGTAAGGTCCCACCCGTCCAGGTGGAGCACGTCGAACACGCAGTACGAGGCGGGCACTTTGCGCGAGGCGTTCCGGATGTCGAGGTCGCGATCGAGGAGGAACCGCTTCATCAGCGTCTGGAAGTTGACCTTCTTGCGCTCGTCCAGGGCGATCACCTCTCCGTCGAGCACGGCTTGGCGCACATCGAGCGCCGCGAGCTGCGCGACGACCGCCGGGAACTTGCGGGTGACGTCCTTCTCGCCTCGCGAGAGCAGCTTGACCCTCCCCCGGTCGAGGATCGCAACGATCCGGATCCCGTCCAGCTTGAGTTCGAACGTCCACCGGTCGTCGTCGAAGGGCTGGTCGCACGAGCTGGCGAGCATGGGCTTGAAGGCCTCGGGGAGCGGCGCGCGGCGGGCGTCTTGAACCTGGGAGGCGGGATGGACGGGGGGTTCCTCCGCGGCCTTCCGACCCCCGCGCACGTCCTCGAGGGTCCTGCCGGAGAGCACGGACGTTTCCGGTGCGAGCAGGGTGTCCTCAGCTTCCTGGGCATAGGGGTCCCGGTGTTTCAGCAGGAGCCATTGGTTGTCGCCGGTCTTGATCTTCACGAACGCGTACGAGCCCTTGAGCCGCTCGCCTCTGAACCAGAGCGAGAGCTTGCCGGCTTCCAAGCCCTTGCGCACCCGGCGCAGCGCCTCGTCGCGGTCGAGCTGGACCGGAGTGCCGTCGTCGTCGGGAAGGTAGGTCCCCGCATCCCAGACGATCATCTCTCCGCCGCCGTACTGACCCTTGGGGATCTGCCCCTCGAAGTGGCGGTACTCGAGCGGGTGGTCTTCGACCTTCATCGCCAGCCGCTTTTCGCCAAGGAGCGCGCTCGGCCCCTTCGGCACCGCCCACGAGATCAGCACGCCGTCGAGTTCGATCCGGACGTCGTAGTGCAGATTGCGCGCCGCGTGTTTTTGGACGACGAACAGCAGGGGCCCGTGCGCAGGGGCAGCCTCGCCGGGACCCGGCTCCGGGGTGACCGAAGCGCTGCGCTTGGCCGCGTACCGTTCGAGCGCTCCGCGCTCTTCGTCCATCGGTTTTCGTTCGTCGCTTGTCGTGTGTCCCTTCTTGGACTTAGGCATGATGCGCCCCCCGGTCCGAACGACAAGCGATCCACGACAAACGACCCACGCCTCCTAGGCCTTCTTCTTCTTCGCGGCCTCGACGCTGGCGCGGAGGGCGTCCATCAGATCGATGACGCCGGTCTCCGCGACATCGGGCTGTTCCACGACGGCTCCACCCTGCATCTTGTTCTCGATCATCTCGAGCAGGGCCTCGCGGTACTTGTCCTGGTACTCGGAGGGGTTGAAGGGCTCCTGGAGGAGATCGATGAGGCTGTCGGCCATCGCCATCTCCTTCTCGCCCACCGTGGAGAGATCGAGGTTCGTCTCTTCCGGCTTTCGAATCTCGTCGGGGTAGAAGAGGGTCTCGAGCACGATGGTGTTGTCCTTGCCCGGTCGGAGCACGCACAGGCTCTCCTTGTGCCGGATCGCGATCTTCGCGACGGCGACCACGTTCTTCTCCTTGAGCGCCTTCAGGAGCAAGGCGTAGGGTTTGCGCCCCGTGTCCTCGGGCTCGAGGTAGTACGTGGAGTCGTAGTAGATCGGGTCGATCTCCGCCGTTTCCGCGATGGACGAGACCTCGATGGTGTGCTTCGAAGGCAAGGGCAGCTTTTCGAAGTCCTCGGGCTCGAGCACCACGTGCTGGCCCTTGGCGTACTCGTACCCCCGGTCGACCTCGTTGAACTCGACGGTCCGCTCGCAGACCGGGCAGTAGCGCTGCTGCTTCAGCCGCGACCCGCACTTCTCGTGCAACTGGTGGAAGGACACGTCCTTGCTGGTCACCGCCGTGGTGAGCCGAACCGGGATGCTGACCATCCCAAAGCTGATAACCCCGTTCCAAATCGAGCGCGCCATGGTCCTGACATTATGAGCCATGCGAGGCGCGGAGGGTAGTATAATACTGGTATGGGATCTATCTCACGCAGAGGCGCTCTGGGTCACGCAAAGGACGCAAAGAGCGCAAGGGAGACGGATGACTGAGAACGAGATTTCCCGCGTCGTGTTCGGTGCGGCGCTCGGGGTGCATCGTGCATTGGGCCCGGGGTTGTTGGAGAGCGTCTACGAGTCGGCGCTGGCCTACGAGCTTGGCAGGGAGGGATTGTCGGTGAAGCGCCAGCAGGCGATCGCAGCAGTCTACGATGGTCTGCCGCTCGGCCTGGGATTTCGGACCGATCTCGTGATCGAGGAGAAGGTGATCGTGGAGATCAAGTCGGTTGAAGAGGTCCCTCACGTGGCTTTCAAGGTGGTTCTCACCTACCTGAGACTTGCAGACATGCGCCTCGGGCTGCTGATCAACTTCGGAGAGACCCAACTCCGAAACGGATTCCGAAGAATAGCCAACAAACTCGTCGAGAACGCCCCTTAGCGTTCTTAGCGTTCTTTGCGTGAAACTCTCGCCCGCCACCCATGCCTCACCAATTCGAACACAAACGGAAGCAGCGTGATCCCGATGATCCCCAGCACGACCATCGAGAAGCTGTCGCGCACGACGGGGATTTCCGCGAACAGGAACCCTGCGAACACGAAGCCGCCTACCCAGAGCACCGCACCCACCACGTTGTAGAACTGGAACTTCGCGGGCGGCATCGCGCCCATCCCGGCGACGCACGGTGCGAAGGTGCGCGCGAACGGGACGAAGCGGGCGACGACGATCGCCAGCGGGCCGTGCTTCTCGAAGAACGCGTGGGTCTTCGCGAGGTTGGCCGGGTTGAGGAACTTCGCCTTCTCGTTGCGGAACAGCTTGTGGCCCGCGTAGCGGCCGATCGCGTAGTTCGTGGAGTTGCCCAGGATCGCGGCGGCGGTGAGCAGGAAGAACAGGATCCACACGTTCAGCTCGGCGCGGTGCGCGAAGAGGCCGGCGGCGAACAGGAGCGAATCGCCCGGCAGGAACGGGGTGACCACGAACCCGGTCTCGGCGAACACGATGAACGCCAGGATCCCGTAGGTCCACGCCCCGTAGTCCCGAATCACCTCCTGGAGGTGCTTGTCGAAGTGCAGGATGAAATCGCCGAGCTGCGAGAAGATCTCCATGAAGGAAGACGCAGTGTATCTGGCACCCGCCCCACGCTGCCAACTCACCCATAATGAAGACCTTGCCCAAGGCCAGCCATCTGATCGAGACCGCCTTCGAGCGGCTCGCCGGTCGCAAAGGGTTCGTCGAGCGGCCGGACCAGAAGCAGCTCGCCCTCCTCCTGGCCGACTGCATCGAAGGACCCTCCTCGGCGGCGTTCGAGGCGCCCACGGGGTTGGGCAAGTCGCTCGCGTGCCTCGTCCCGGCGATCGCGCACGCGCTCCTCGACGGGAAGCGCACGATCATCGCCACCTACACGAACGTGCTGGCGGAGCAGTACTGGCGCGACGACCTGCCGCTCGCGCTCGAGCTGTTCGACGGCGAGCCTCCCAAGTCCGAGTTCCTCATCGGCCGACAGCGGTACGCGTGTCTTGCGGCCATGGACGAGCAGAAAGGCGAGGTGCAGGCACGGTTTCGACGCGTCGCCCAACTGGGCATCGAGTCCGAGCTGCGCGGCATGCACGGTGTGAGCCAGCGCGACGCCGCGAAGCTGTGGCCGCTGATGGCCGCGCCCGCCGTGTGTCCGGCGCGCCTGTGTCCGCACTTCAACGAGTGCTTCTACTACCGCGCGCGCCGTTCTGCCGAGCGCGCGGCGATCGTGATCACCAACCACAGCGTCGTGATGCAGGACGCCCTGCTCTCCCAGGCGTCGAGCGGCGAACTCAGCTTGCTGGGCGAGTACGACTACCTGATCCTCGACGAGGCGCACGACTTCCCGCTGGCCGCCCTCAACGCCCTGGAGTTCGAACTGAGCGATGCCAAGCTTTCGCAGGTGGCGGGGATCGCGACAAAGATGGAGCATGCGTTGCTCCCCATCGCCGCGCAATCCGGCGCCGGCGAGGAGTGGGTGCAGACCTGTGTCGCCTACCTGGAGACTCTCAAGCGGGCGCAGCGCGATGTCGGCGCCTTCGGAGCGACGCTTGGCCACCCCGGCATCCTGGCGGTCGCCCCCGCGGAGGTCGAAGCGCACGAGCAGGTGAAGCGGCACTCCGCGACCCACGCCAAAGGAGGTGCCGAACACCTCGCCGCAGGCGTGGCGGAGCAGACGACTGCCTTCGTCAAGAAGGCGCAAGCGACGATTGAGCGGAGCAAACGCAACAGCGAGGTCGAGCCGGGGAAGGCCGACGAGGCGGCGGAGACGGTGCGCAACTACTCCATGTACCTGCGCGAGTACGCCGAAGGGTGCCTCTCGCTCATGGAGCCGAACCCCGTGTCGGTGAGCTACGTGGGTTTGCGCGAATCCGGGGCGATCCTGCGCCACGACGTCGTGGACCTCGCCGGACCCCTCCACGAACTGCTCTGGTCGCGCGTGCCGGCCGCGTGCCTCTCGGCGACCCTCGCGGTCGATGGCGCTTTCGACTTCTTCAAGCGCCAGACGGGCATGGCGCCGGACTTCGAAGAGGTGCTCCCCTCGCCGTTCGATTTTGCCACGCAGGCCGCGCTCTACCTTCCCCCGCCCGGTCGCATTCCCGACCCGACCGAGGCGCGCAAGAGCGGCCAGGAGGAGGCGTACTTCGACGCCGTCGCGCGCGAGCTCGAGCAGATCCTCCTCGCCATGGGTGGGCGCACCCTTGCCCTGTTTCACAGCCGGCGCGAGATGGAGGCCGTGCGCGAGCGGATGCACGTGCCGGACGAACTTCCGATCGTGATGCAGCGCTGGTCGGGGGCCGCGTACGCGGGCGAGCGGTTCAAGAAGGACGTCGCCACCTCGCTCTTCGCCCTTCGCTCGTTCTGGACCGGGTTCGACGCGCCGGGGGAGACGCTCTCTTGCGTGGCTCTGGTGCGCGTGCCGTTCGAAGTGCCGATCGATCCCCCTCAAGTCGCGCGCATGGCGTGGCTTCAGACACAAGGGATCAACCCCTTCGCCGGACACAGCCTGCCCATGGCGAAGATGATGATGCGCCAAGGCGCCGGCCGGCTCGTCCGCCGCGATGGCGACCGGGGCATCGTGGCCGCCCTCGACGCGAGGCTCCATACGAAGCGCTACGGCGAGGAGATCCTCGCGAACCTCCCGCAGGAGATGCGCCGCTTCGACGACGTCCGCGAAGCGGCGGGTTGGGTCGGTATCGAGGGCTGGAGCTAGGTGTTGTCTATCGTCTATCGTTTGTCGTTTGTCGTTTGTCGGGGCGAATTTTCGGACTTTGGGCTCCGTCCCTTCCACATTGGAGACGGATACCGTACGATAGAAACCCATGGGCATCAGAGCGGCGGCGAGCCTCGCATTGGCGATCGGCGCCGGCTTCGCGAGCGGAGCCGGTCCGCTCGGCATCCGGGTTCAACCCCTCTACGAGGGTCGGAGGGCTTCCGGCATGGTCGCGCTGGTCGCGACCGTTTCGAACAGCGGCCGGGACGCCACGGGCGCCGTGGTCGTCTCGACCGAGGGCATGGCGCCCGTGCGCTTTCCGGTCGCCCTGCCGCGAGGCAGCGTCAAGCGGGTCCGCATGTTGGCGCCGCTGAACGCCTACTACGGCACGCCGACGGTCGTCCTTGAAACCGATCGCGGCAGCGTGCGGGCCATGCTCCCGCCGTCCGAAATCGCCTACGGGGAAGATCATCCGGGTGCCCTCCTCATCGGCGGGGCCTCGGGAGAACTCAACTTCCTCGAAGAGAGCACCGGCCTCTTCGTCCAGGCGGAGAGCGCGCCCGATCGCCCCATCGCGTACGCCAGCATGCGCTTTGTGGTTTTGGGCGAGGGCGCCGAGCGGATGTCGGACGGAGTCGTCGACGCGCTCCAGGCGTGGGCGGAAACCGGGGGCACGATCGTGGTCGTCGGGGGGGCGTCGAATCCCCTGCTGTTCGACCGCCGGTGGACGCCCTTCCTGCCGCTCGAGGCAGAGGGAAGCCGCCAGGCCCGGATTCCGAGTAGCGTCGAGAAACTCTGGGGGCGGCCGATGCCCGACGCGCCGATCGCGGTGGCGTTCGGAAGGGTCGCTCCCGGCGCCCGCGTCGCCGTCCAAGGCCCGGTGCCCCTGGTGATGGATCGACCGCTGGGTTCGGGACGTGTGTTGATGTTTGCGTTCAATCCGTTCGAAGGGCCGTTGCGCACGTGGCCGGGGCGGAAGAAGATGTTCGAACAGCATCTGCCCGCCATGGGATCGACCGGGATGATGGGATTGCAGAGCCAGCCCTCGTACTTCGGAGGGACCCGCATTCCGAGCTCGCCCGGCGTGATTCGAAACGAGCCAGACCCGTTCACGGTCGAACTGCCGGCGACCGGAACCGTGCTGATGTTGCTCGCAGGGTACGTGGTCCTGGTGGTTCCCATCAACTTCCTCCTCTTGCGCAAGCTGAAGCGGGGCGAGTGGGCCTGGGTCACGTCGCCGCTGCTGAGCCTCGGCTTCGCCGCCGTGTTCTTCTCGTTCGCCGCGGACCTCTACAAGACCCCGTTGGGGCGTGCGGTGACTGGGACGCTCTACTTGGACTCCCGGCTCGACCACGGCTACCTCGTTGGGAACGCGCAGCTGTTCATCCCGCGCGGCGGGACGTACGACCTTCGATTCGACGCGGTGGACTGGGTGGCGCCCGTCGGCTTCGACCTCTACGGCTCCGGCTACGGTGGCCGCACGGAGAGCCGCATCGATCTCGGCCTGGTCGACAACGGCAACCTCCACGCGCGTCGGGCCGCCTTTCCCAACCTCGCGTTCCACCAGTTCGGATTTGCCCAGCGTTTGGAAACGGCAGGGTGGCTGGCTGTTCGCGGGAGTGTGAAGAACGGCAAGGTGAGGCTCGAGTTGACGAACGGATCGCCTTACTCTATGGCACCCACCATCGGCAAGGGGGATGCCAATGCGCTCCCGGTCGGCATCCTGGCGCCTGGCGCTTCGGGCGCCGTTCAGTTGGCGGGTTCGAGGGTCCCTCCCCACGTGTTCGTGTTCGGGTCCTTGGAGGGGCTCGAGGCGGGGCCGCGGTTGGGAAAGGACTACTCCTCGCCGACGTCCATGCGGTTTGAGGCGGTCGTCCAGGTGGTGAACGAGTGAACTGGTTCCGAAGCGCGGTGCTCGACAATCCGATGTTCGCCGAGATGCCGCGACAGGCGCGCAGGTTCGTCTCGCCGTCGGGTTCGGGAGCAGTCAACCGCCTGGCCGTGGGTTGCATGATCGCCGCCTACCTGGGATTCATGACCCTCGTCGGAGAGTCGCAGATGCCGTTCGAGGGCGTGGTCTGGGTCGAAATGATCCTGGCAGCGATCCTTGTCGCTCCCGTGACCCACAAGGCGATCGCGGGCGAGCGGGATCGGCGTTCGTGGGACCTTCTGCAGGTCGCCCCACTCCGTCCCGAGCAGATCGTGGTGGGTCGGTTTGTCGGGGCGATGATTCCGTTCCTGACCCTCGCCGTGCTTGCCACGATGGTCGCCCCGTTTTCGACGGCTTCGAACAGCTTTTACGCCGACGGATACCGGTACGCCAGCCCGGCGATCTCGACGGTCGCGCTGTCGCAGGTCTACGTGGTGAGTTGGAGTCTGTGCCTGGTGGCGCTCGGCATCCTCATTTCGGCGCGGAGCCGTCGCGCGTTCACGGCCCTTGCCTCCACGTTCGGCGTGTTGGTGATCTGGCTGGTGGTGTTGCCGGTGCTTGGGTCGGTGGTGTTCGACTCGTTCACGTGGCAGATCGCCGAACAGCTGTTTCCGTTCACGACCCTGAGCTCGATCTTTGCGCGCACCCCGGACAGTCAAGCGCTGACGTCCCCGTTGGCGGGGGCTCTGCTGATGTCGACGGTCTACACGATCGCCGGCGTTTCGTTGCTGGTTTGGGCCTCCAAGACCCTCCATTTCGCCGACAACCAAGTTCGATTCGCGGGAGGACGCCGCCATGCTTGAAGTCAAGAATCTGCGCAAGGTCTACGGGCCGCTCGTGGCCGTCGAGGAGCTCAGCTTCACGTTGCAGCCGGGCGACGTGTTCGGGTTCATCGGGTCGAACGGGGCGGGCAAGACCACGACGATCCGTATGATCTCGACGCTCCTCGAGCCCACCTCGGGCACCGCGACGATCAACGGCGCCGACATCTGGAAGGACCCGATGGAGGTGCGGCGGCTGATCGGCTACATGCCCGACTTCTTCGGCTTGTACGACGACGTGAAGGTGTGGGAGTACCTCGACTTCTTCGCGACGATCTACCGGGTGCCGGTCAACCAGCGCCCGGCGGTGATCGACAACGTGCTCGAGCTGACCGACCTGACGGTCAAGCGCGACGCCTTCGTCCAGTCGCTCTCTCGGGGAATGCAGCAACGGCTGTGCCTCGCCCGCTGCCTGGTGCACGACCCGGCGCTGCTGCTTCTCGACGAGCCCGCGAGCGGTTTGGACCCGCGGGCGCGAGCGGAGTTGCGCGAGCTGATTCTCGAACTCGGTCGCATGGGGAAGATCGTTATCGTCTCCTCGCACATCCTGTCCGAGCTTTCGGGGTTCTGCAACACCGTCGGGATCATCGAGAAGGGGCGGCTGTTGGCGTCGGGTCCCGTCAAAGAGGTGATCGGCAGCATCCGGACGTCCCGCGTGCTGGAGGTGCGGTTCCTCGAAGACGCCGGTGCGCCCCTGCAGTTCGCGAAGGCCCGTGCCCACGTGAACGACGCGCAGATGGGACCCGAAGGCCAGGTGTGCATCGACTTCGTCGGGACGCTCGAGGATCAGGCGTCCCTGCTGGAGGCCTTTGTGGCGGCGGGACACCGGGTGGTGGACTTCCGCGAGACGCACGCGGACCTCGAAGACGTCTTCATGCGCTTGACGACGGGGGCGTTGAACTGATGGCGCACGCGATCGGAGACGGGCTGCGCGAGGCGAAGCGCACCTACTTCGGAAACGCCACGGCCGTACGCGACTTCCGCTCGCAGATCCGCGGCACGCGCGCGTTGGTGTTGCTCACGCTCTACCTCTTGCTCCTGTTGATGATCGTCGCGGCGATCTACGTCTCGACCGTTCAGGTAGCGACCGTCTCGATTTCGGTGGCCCAGGAGTCCCTGAGCCGTTTCTACGTGGCGGTCTTGGCTCTGCTCGCGGCGGCGGTGACGGCGATCACTCCCGCGCTCAGCGCGTTGGCCGTGATCGGCGAGAAGCAGCGCCGTTCGCTCGACCTTGTGTTCAGCGCTCCCGTCACGCCGTACTACTTCCTGGTCGGGAAGCTGATCAGCAACTTCCGCTGGACCGCGCTTCTGATCCTCCTGGCGATGCCGTTCTGCGCTGTCAGCATCGTGCTGGGCGGAGCCACGTGGACCGATGCGCTGGGCGCGTTCCTCATCCTCCTTTGGGCAGGCCTGCTCTACTCGGCGATCGGGATCGTGCTCTCGACGCTGGCGGCCACTCCGGTCGCCGCGATCATGCAGACGTACGCGGTCGTCGGCGTCTACTCGATGGTGGTGGGGATCGCCTCCACCGCTTCGAGCATCAGCTACGCGATGGGCAGAGTCGACATCCCGTGGTGGACGGGGTTCAGTCCCTTTGCGGCGGGGATGATGGGTTCGAGTTCGGCCGAGGTCTTTGGGATCGCCGTCCCGCACTGGGTCAGTGTGGGTCTGGTCACGCTGGTCGCGGTTCGGCTGCTTCTCCTCGGCGCCGCCTCGGCGATGTCCGGTTACGACGCGCCCGAAACGCGACGGCTGCGCATCGAGGGGTGGGTCGTGATGATCGCGCTGGGGTTCTTCCTGGGGGGTCTGGCCGCGCCGAACACCGCCGTGTCCCCCGCGGGTCCGATGGCCGATTTCGGGTCGGGTTGGGGTGCGACAACGGCGCTGCTGATGGTGCCGCTCCTCGTGTTCCTGCCCAACCTCGTGTGCAGCGCGCCCGATGCGGATCGGCGCTTCCGATTCAACGGGATGGTGGACTGGCGGCAGGTCTGGCGTGGAACGCCTGCGGGGTCGCTCCCGTATCTGGTGTTGCTGTGGGCTGGCTTGTTTGGGGGCTCCGCGCTCCGCGGTTTGATTTGGCAGGACGGCGCGATCGACGCCGAATTCGCGACGCGCGCACTCTGGGCCCTGGCCTTTCTCTATTTCTGGTGGGCGTTGGGTCAGTTCGTGTCGGCGTACGCCACCACGTTGCGAGGGGCCCGCGCGGCGATCTTCGCTCTGGGGCTGATCGTGCTGGTCATCCCGTTCCCGGTGCTTTCGGTCATGACCGCCACGGCCGATCCGGGAAACACCTATCTGTTCGCGCTGCATCTGATGTCGCCGCTGTTCTGGCGCAGCGACCTCTCGGCCGGCGTGCATCTGGTGGCGCTGGCGGCGTTTGGAATGGGGGCGGCCGCGCTGGCGCGCAACCGTTATCAGGAGCTTGGATATGGACAACGACACTCACCTTCGGCTGATTCGGTTTAGTCGGCGCGTGCGTCTGGCGCGCGCGTGGCGGGGCGCGGCCGTCGGCTTGTGCGCCGGCGCGCTGGTCGCGGCGGCTTTGGCGGGGCTCGACGCGTGGAGGGTCGTGTTCGCCGAGCCGCTGACCCTGGCGGGGGCGGTCGCCGCCGGAGGCGTCTTGGGCGCGATCGTTGGAGCGTTGTGGCGCGTCCGCACGATCGATGTCGCGGACAGCATCGACCGGAGGGCGGGGCTCGAAAACCGCGTGCGCACGGCGATCGCCGTTCCGGACGGAGCATTCTCGGACGCCCTGCGGGAGGATGCCCGCCTCCAACTCCAGGACGTGAGGCCGAAGCAGGTGTTTCCCTTGCGGCTTGGCCGGTGGCATGCAGGCGCGCTGGCGCTCTCTGCCGTCGCGGCCTCGTTGTTCCTTCTGGGCAACACGTCGTTGTTTCTCAGCGAGGAGCAGAAGGCGGACCGAGAGGCGCTGAAGAAAGCGGCACCGCTCGTCGAGCGAGTCGCCCGTCCGAACCTCGAGGACCGCACGGCGGACGAGAAGGCGCTGAACGCGGAGATGAAGCGGTTCGCCAAGCTCCTCGAACGCGCACGCATCGATCGGCCCGAAGCGTTGCAGAAAGCCAACGACCTCGCCCAAAAGGCCGACGAGTTGGCGCGGCAGCGGTTCAAGCAGGCCGAGCAAAGCCTGCAGACGGCCGACCAGGCCCTCGCCAAGATGATGCAGGACGAACTGGCCAAGGCAGGGCTGGAGAACGTGGATCCGGCGGATTTGATGAAGGATCCGGCGGCCGCAGAGTCCCAGATGTCCAAGCTCGACCAGCAGATTCGGGATCTGGAGAAGCGTCTCGGGGACAAGGGGCTCAGCGACGCCCAGCGCGCCGAGCTCTCCCAACAGAAGGCGGACGCCGAGAAGCAGCGCCTCGAATTGAAGCTCTCGAAGGAGGCGCGCGAGACGTTCGACAAGCTGTTCAACTCCAAGGAGTTCAAGGAGATCATGGAAATGGCCCGGAAGCTCCGCCAGGAGGCGCAAGCCGGGCAGCAGGGCCAGCAGAAGCTCACCGCCGAGCAGGTGAAGGAGCTTCAGGATCGGCTCGAGGAGTTGGCGAAGCAGCTCAAGGATCCCGAAAAGCTGAAGGAGTACCTCGATGCACTGCGCGAGGCACTCAATCACGCGGGAGAAGGGTGAGAGGGCTCGATGTGCGCCAGCGGTCTGCTGGCGGCTCTCGGACTCGGTGGAAACGGCGGCCAGGGCAAGGACGAGTTCTACAAGAACCTCGGCACCGTGCCTCAGAACGAGAAGCCCGAGGACATCTCGGCCAAGGCGCTTCCGATGAGCGTCCGGGGCGAGAGGCAGGACAAGGGTGAAGAGTCCTATGTGGAGATCAAGGCTCCGGTCGCTCCCGGCCAGCGCTCTTCCACCCCCTACAGCAAGGTGTTGCCCAAGTATCAGAAACAGGCCGAGGAGGCCATGCGCCGGCAACAGATTCCCAAGGATCGCCAAAAGGCGGTGAAGGACTACTTCGACTCGCTGGGAGGGGGCCGTTGAGCGACGCCGCCGCCTCCGCGCAGTGGTTTCGGGACACGTTCGAGTCCGTGCGGGCCGAGGTGTGCAAGGCCATGGTCGGCCAAGAGCCGATCGTCGAGGGGGTGCTCATCGGGCTGGCTTCCAACGGCCACGTGCTGCTCGAGGGTATGCCGGGTCTGGGGAAGACGCTCCTGGTGCGTTCCCTCTCCGAGGCGCTCGACCTCTCGTTCGGGCGGATTCAGTTCACCCCCGACCTGATGCCAGCCGACGTGACGGGCACCAATGTGCTCGCGATGGGCGAGGGCGGGGGACGCGCGTTCGAGTTTCGCCGAGGTCCCCTATTCGCCAACATCGTGCTCGCCGACGAGATCAACCGGGCCACCCCGAAAACGCAGTCGGCGATGCTCGAGGCCATGCAGGAGCGCGCGGTCACGGTGGGAGGCGTGCGCCACGCGCTGGAGGAGCCGTTTCTCGTGATGGCGACGCAGAACCCGATCGAACAGGAGGGCACGTACCCCCTGCCCGAGGCGCAGCTCGACCGGTTCTTCCTCAAGCTGCTTGTGCCCTATCCTACGAAGGAGGAGCTTGCCGAGATCGTGAACCGAACCACGGGAACCGTCGAAGCGAAGCCCGAGCCCGTGGCCGACCGCGAAGCCGTGTTGCGGATGCGGCAGACCGTGCGCGAGGTCGCCGTGGCTCCGCACGTGTTGGATTTCGGGCTGTCCCTGGTGGTGGGGACGCACCCGGAATCTCCCAGTGCGTGCGAGTCCGTGCGCAAGTACGTGCGGTTCGGGTCGAGCCCGCGCGGAGCGCAGGCCGTCATGACCGCCGGCAAGGTGCGAGCGCTGTTGGAAGGTCGTTTCAACGTGTCGAAGGAGGATCTGGCCCGGGCGGCAAAGCCCGCCTTGCGGCACCGGCTCTTGCTGAACTTCGAGGCCGAAGCCGACCGCGTGAGCGCAGACGATGTGGTGGACGCCGTTCTTGCGGCGGTGAACGCCGGCGACAAAGACCCCATCACCGTGTGAGCGCCATGGCATCGACGGCGCCCCGATTCGTGCTCGATCCCGCCGAGTTTCGGCTGCTGGAAGGTCTGCGCCCGAATCCCCGAAAGACGTTCACCGGGCGCGTTCGAGGCGAGCGGCTGACCCGGCAGAAGGGGATCAGCATCGAGTTCGCCGACTTTCGGGACTATGTGGAGGGCGACGACCTGCGCCACCTGGATTGGAACGCGCTCGCCCGCCTCGACACGACGGTCGTGAAAACGTATCAGGACGAGGAGGATCTGGCCGTGCACGTCCTCCTCGACTGTTCGGCCTCAATGGGTTTCGGCAACCCGCCGAAGTTTGAGACCGCGCAGCGCGTCGCGTGCGCGCTGGGCTACGTCGCGCTGGCGAGCCACGACGCCCTGATCCCCCACGCGCTGGGCGCCCGCGTCGCCCCGGGTGCGCCGATGCGCGGGCGCGGGGCTTACCCGCGATTGGCCCAGTGGGTGCTCGACCGCACCGCCGAGGGCAAGGGCGCGTTGACCGAAGCGGTGCGCCGGTTCGCCGGGTCGAGCGCGCGATCCGGGCTGGTGTACCTCGTCAGCGATGGACTGGATCCCCTGCTGCCCGACGCCCTGCGCGTGCTGGCAAGCCGCGGGCATGAACTGGGTTTCGTCCACGTGCTGAGCCGAGAAGAGGCGGACCCCGATCTCGAAGGCGACCTGCGGCTTCTCGATGCGGAGGACGGCGAGCCCGTGGAGATCACGGCCAGCGGGTCCACGCTCGAAGGGTATCGCCAGAATCTCGACCATCACTGCGCTGCTCTCGAGGCCGCGACGACCCGCCACGGGGGCCGCTACGTCCGGCTGTTGGCGTCCGACCCGTTGGTCGCGTTGATCCGAGGACCGCTGCGGCGCGACGGGTGGTTGGTGGATTGAGCTTCGTCTCCGCCTCGGCCCTGGCCTGGTTGGCACCGATTCTCGGGGCGATCCTCGCGCTGTACCTGCTGAAGATGCGCCGCAGAGATTTCGTGGTGCCGGCGACCTTCCTTTGGCCCGCCCGCACGTTCGAGGTCCGCGCGAATTCGCTGTTTCAGCGGCTCCGGCTGAGTCTGCTGTTGTTTCTGCAGCTTCTCGCTGCGGCGCTCGTGATCTTCGCCATGGCGCGTCCGCAAGTGCGCCAGCGCACGCTGGCGGGCGAGCTGACCGTGGTGGTGGTCGACGCATCCGCAAGCATGGGAGCCCGGGAGGGCGGGTCGACTCGGTTCGACCTGGCCGTCCAGGTGTGTCGGAGTCTGGTGGACAGCGTACGCGCGGGGGACCGGATGAGCGTGGTGGAAGCCGGGCCCAGCCCGCGAGTCGTCATCCCCGTGTCGTCGGATGCGGGCAAGATGCGGCAAGCGTTGCAGACGCTTCGGCCAACCGATGCGGCCGGCGACTTGGGAGAGGCGCTTCGTCTCGCCGCGTCGATCGCCGCTCCGCACAAGGGAGCCCGGATCGTGCTCCTTTCGGACGGCGTGTTTCCTCCGATCGCCGATTTCTCCCCGGGCAACGCGCGGTTCGAGTTCGTCCCGATCGGCACGCAGATGGAGAACGTCGGCATCTCCGCGTTCTCCATCGCTCCGGCCGCCAAGGGCGTGCTCGCGTTTTGCGGGGTGCGGAACTACGGCAAGAAACCCATCGAGGCGACGCTCGACCTGCTCGCCGACGGCAAGCTTTTCAACTCGAAACGGATCGCGCTCGATGGCGGCGCATCGTTCGGGCAGACCTTTTCGGCTCCGTCCGGGGCCACCGTCCTCGAGGCGAGGATCCAGCCGGACGATGCGCTGGCCGCGGACAATCGGGCGTTTGCGCTCGCCGATCCCGGCGCCCGCGTGCGGGCGCTGCTGGTGGGCCGGGGCGATCTCTTTCTCGAGCGCGCCCTCGCCCTCGATCCGCGCGTGACCCTCGATCGCGCGGCCGCGCTGCCCCCCGAGGCAGGTGGCGAGGCCCCCTACGACCTCGTGGTGTTCGACGGGGTGCCCGAGCAGCCGACGCGTGCGCGCGGCGTGCTGACTTTTGGCGCTGCGGGGCCCTCGTCCCCGGTTCGGCGCGTGGGGGTGGCGAAGTCGCCCCGCGTGCGGTCCCAACAGACGGAGGACCCGGTCATGGAGGCCGTGGACCTTTTGGACACCTACATCGAGACGGCGGAGCGCGTGGAGCCCAAGCCGGAGGGGCGCGTGTTGGCGGAGGGCTCGCAAGGGCCTCTGATCGTCGCGGCCGACGGGGCGCAGCGGAAGCTGTACGTCGCCTTCCTTCCGGTCGATTCGGACCTTCCACTCCAAGTGGCGTTCCCCATCTTCGTCGCCAACGCGCTTGATTTCCTGGCGCCGCGAGAGTCGGGTGGCGACACGTTGCTGATGCCTCCTGGAAGGACGTTCGCGCTCCCGGCATCCGGCGAAGGCGCGCTGTCGCTCAAGGGGCCCGACGGAGCGAGCGCGACCTTGGCGGCAACCAACGGCGCCTACACCGTGCGCGAGGCGGTTCGGTCGGGGGTGTACGAATTCGAGCAGGGGGGCAAGAAGCGCACGCTTCTCGTCGGGACGCCTCCCGAGTCCGAGTCGGAGATTGCGCCGCGTGCCCAAGTGTTTGCTGGAGGCTCCGAGGTCGCCGGTTCGGAGTCGCTCCTACGGTTGGCGGACCTTTGGCGTTGGGTCGTGTTGGCGGGCCTGATCGTGCTGGCGGTCGAGTGGTGGGTTTTCGCAAGGAGGTCGTGAATTGAGATTCACGTCGCCCGCCACCCTCCTGCTGCTGGTCCCCGTCGCGCTGGGATTGTGGCTCACCTACGGCCGCGTACACGGCATGATGCGCGGCCGAAAGCGGTTCGCCTTCCTGTTGCGCGCCGTGGTCGCGGCTTGTCTGGTCTTGGCTCTGGCCGGGCCGGAGTCCCATCGGGCCAACGAGGGGGTCTGCACGATCTTCGTGCTCGATCGTTCGGACAGCATCTCCGACGCCGACCGCAGGCGGGAGCAGTCGTTCGTCGAGGATTCCCTGCAGCACCTGGGGGAGAAGGACGCGGTCGGCGTCGTGGTCTTTGGGCGGGAGGCGATGGTCGATGCCGCCCCGTCCCGGTTCAAGGAGTTGGGGGCGATCGCCTCGGTGGTCGACCGCTCGGCCTCGAACCTCGCCTCGGCTCTGAGGCTGGCCTCCGCCTCGTTCCCAGACGGGAAGGCGCGCCGGTTGGTCGTCCTTTCCGACGGCAACGAGACCCTGGGCGATGCGGCCGACGCGGCCCGGGTCGCGGCTGCCGACGGGATCGAGATCGACGTGGTGCCGCTCGGGTCGCAGGGCCGAGCGGGCGAGGTGTTGGTCGAGAGTGCCGAGCTTCCACGCGATGTCCGCATCGGACAACCGTTCGCCGTGCGCGTCGGGGTCGACGCGGACCGCGCCACGCGGGCCGTCGTGACGTTGGATCGCGACGGGTCGATCGTCAGGCGCGAGACCGTGCGCGTGGATGCGGGCCGGAGCACCTTGGTCTTGAACGACGTGGTGGACGAACCGGGATTCCACCGGTACCGGGCGACCGTCGAGGCCGAGGGCGACCTGGACGCGCGCAACAACGTCGGCATGGGTTTCGTCGCCGTGCGCGGGAAACCGAGGGTGCTCGTGATCCAAGGGCACGACGGACCGTTGCCGGACGTGCTTCGGCAGCAGGGAATCCTGGTGGACGGGGTCGATGCGGGCGGGACTCCAGTGCGGCCCGAGCAGGTGCAGCCTTACGACGCGGTCATTCTCGACGACGTCAACGCCTCCAAGATCACCGAGCCGCAGATGAAGCTGCTCCGTTCCGCGGTGCGCGACACGGGGGTGGGTCTGGCGATGGTGGGTGGTGAGGACTCGTTCCTCCCCGGCGGGTGGTACGGCACACCGGTCGCCGAGGCGCTCCCGGTCGATCTCAACATCCGGCAGCGCAAGACGTTTCCGTCGACCTCGATCCTCATCGTGTGCGACACCTCGGGAAGCATGTCGATGGTCGAGGACGGTGTTCCGAAGGTCCGCCTCGCGGCAAAGGCCGCCGAGCAGACGATCACGCTCATGGGAGCGCAGGATCGGGGGGGTGTGGCGGGCAGCACCGACAAGATCGATTTCGTCGCGCCGATGCAGAAGCTGTCGAACAAGCCGGCGGTGATCGGCCAGATCCAGCGGCTGGGAACGGGCGGGGGCGGAATCTACATCATGCCGTCGATGGAGTTCGCCAACGACAACCTGTCGAAGGAGCCCTCGAAGGTTCGCCACCTCATCCTGCTCGCGGACGGGGCGGACAGCGAGATGCAGGAGGGAGCGCTCGCGCTGGCGCTCGACATGCGCGGACGCAAGATCACCACGTCGGTGGTGGCGATCGGGGACGGTTCGGACGTGCCGTTCCTGCGCCGCCTGGCGGCCGTGGGCGGGGGCCAGTTCTACCTGGCGGAGAAGGCGGGGCAGTTGCCCTCGATCTTCACGCAGGACGCGGCCGTGATGTCGCGCTCGGCGATCGAGGAGGGTGCGTTCATTCCGAAGATGGTGCTGGGCGAGGAGATCCTTCGCGGACTCTCGCCCGAGGGTGTGCCCCCGCTATTGGGCTACTGCCTGGCCGACGCGAGGCCGCTGGCGCGGGTCGGGATGCGGACGCAGAAGGACGATCCGCTGCTGGCTGTGTGGCAGTTCGGCTTGGGCTCGAGTTTGGCCTTCACGTCGGATGCGAAGCCGCGGTGGGCGGCCCAGTGGGTGCCCTGGGGCGGTTTCGGGAAGTTCTGGGCGCAGGCTGTGCGCGCGATCTCGCGTCGCGCGAGCTCCAACGCCTACGAGATGCGCGCGCAGATGGACGGTGCGGAGGGCAAGGTGGTGCTGGAGGCGAAGGACCCCACCGGCAAGCCGTTGGACAATCTCCGGCCCGACGTGCGGGTGTCTTCGCCGCGGGGCGGTTCCGAGGCCGTGACGATGGTGCAGAAGGGCCCGGGCCTGTACGAGGGGCGGTTCCGGGCCAACGAGATCGGCTCCTACATCGTCACCGTTGCGGAGACCGATGGTTCCGGGGCCACGCGCGTTTCGTCGTCGGGCTTCTCCATGCCCTACCCTCCGGAGTACCGGGCGTACCGCGCCAACCGGCCGATGCTGGAGGGTTTGGCGCGCGCGGGCGGCGGGCGCGCGCTGGCGGAGCCGCGCGAAGCGCTCCGTCCGGTGGCGGTCCCGGGCGAGTCGATCCAAGAGCTGTGGGCGGCGTTTCTCTTTGCCGCGGCGATTCTGCTTCCACTGGACGTCGCGGCGCGCCGGGTGGCGATTCCGTTCGGCGAGATGTGGGCGGCTTTGGCGTCGCGCCTGCGCGCCTTGCGCCTTCGCGAAAGGGAAGATGTGGTGCCGCAGGTCGAGGTGGCGGGACGGCTGCAGAGCGCGAAGGCGCGAGCCAAGCGCGAGGTGTCGGTGCCAGAGGTCGAAGCACCCATCGTCAAGTCCGAGCCGCGGAAGCCGGAGGGCTCACCGGCTCCCTCAGGCGGCGATGCCGCCGCGCGTCTGCTCGACGCCAAGCGCCGCCGAAAGGGCGACTAGCCCTATGGCAGTGCAACCCCCGGGTGCCACCCTGGGTGCCACGCCCGCTTGGCGGGCGTGCCGGGAGTACCAGCCCTTGAACCCACGCCAGCGGGCGTGCCACCCGGTGAGCGAGCTACTCCGCCAGGCGGAAGCCGGTGAACTGCCAGCGTTTCTCCGGTTGGAAGAAGTTGCGGTACGTGAGGCGGATGTGGTCGCGGGGCGTGGCGCAGGACCCGCCGCGCAGCACGCGCTGGCCGTTCATGAACTTGCCGTTGTACTCGCCGAGGGCCCCTGGCTCGGGGCGGTACCTGGGATAGGGCAGGTACGCGCTGCTCGTCCACTCCCACACATCGCCCAGAAGCTGCGCCATCCCCGCCGCCGCAGTCGCCCGAGGGTGGAGGAGGCCGTCCTCCACGAAGTTCCCCTCGGTCGCCGAGGGGCCTGTGCGCCGAGCCGCGTGCTCCCACTCGAACTCCGTCGGGAGGCGCTTGCCCGCCCACGACGCGTAGGCGTCCGCTTCGAAGAAGCTGACGTGGCAGACCGGCTCGTTCGGGTCGAGGGGACGCAGGCCCGAGAGCGTCATGATCTTCCATCCCTCGTCGGTGGGAATCCAGTAGAGGGGATGCTCCCACCCCTCGCGCTGGACCGTGTCCCACCCGTCGGAGAGCCACCATCGAAACTCGCCGTACCCGCCGTCCTCCACAAAGCGGAGAAACTCGCCGTTGGTCACCAGGCGGTCCTGCAGTTGAAAATCCTCGAGGAGCGCCTGGTGCACCGGGCCTTCGTTGTCCCACGCGAACCCTCCGCTGCCATCGTCGCCGATCGGCACGATGCCTCCGTCGAACTCCGCAAATCCGGCAGGGCGTTCCTGGCTGGCCGAGGGAGCGGCGTTCTGGTACGCGGGGAGGAAGGGACTGCTCGCGAGGATGTATTTGATGTCGGTCGCGAGCAGCTCCTGGTGCTGCTGCTCATGCTGGAGACCGAGAAGCGAGAGGGTTTCGAAGGCACCCCACTCCGCCTCCCCGATTTCGGCGACGGCTCGGCCCATCGCCTCGTCGACAAATGCCCGGTAGCCGAACACTTCGGCGAGGGTTGGCCGGGAGAGCATGCCTCGACTCGAGCGTGCGATCCGCGTGCCGAAGGTGTTGTAGTAGGAGTTGAAGACAAAGGCGAAGCGCTCGTGGTAGGGCTCGAAACCGGGCAGAAACCGGGGGAGCACCAGCGTTTCGAAGAACCAGGAGGTGTGCCCGAGGTGCCACTTGGGCGGTGAGACGTCCTCGATGGGCTGGACCACGGTGTCCTCGACCTCGAGGGGGCGGACAAGCGCTTCGGTCTGGGCACGGACCCGTCGGTACCGCGTCAAGAGGGCGTCCCGGGAGGTGAGAGGCGGCGCGTTCATGGCTTAGCCTACACAAACCACAAACCACTCAGCCTCCGCCGAACACCCTTTCGCTCGAAGCGAGCCGCTTCATGTACTGGTCGCGGAACCGGGTGAACCGGCTCTCCATCGGCGCAGGGCGCCCCTTCACGAACACATGGTGCACGGTCGTGGTCAGCTCGAACGGATCCCCGTCGGTGACGATCAGATTCGCGAGCTTGCCGGTCTGCAGGCTGCCGATCTGCTTGTCCACCCCGAGGATTTCGGCGGTGGACAGCGTGAGCGCGCGCACGGCGTCCTCGACGGACAGCCCGTAGGCGCAACTCTGCGCCACGCGGAACGGCAGGTTCATCGCGTCGGCGTTGTCCTCGCTCATGAACGCGAACTTCACGCCTCCGCGCTTGAGGAGTGCGGGAAGCGCGTAGGGCGTGTCGTACGGCTCCCAGTCGGCGGTCGGCGCGTTGGCGAAACCCGAGGATTTGCCGGCGGGCTCGATCAGCACGGGAACGTTCGAGGACGAGAGGAGCTTGGTCTCCTTCCACGCATCCTGCGCGCCCAGGAGGATCGGCTTCAATCCATGTTGTTTCGCGAATGCCACGGCGGCGCGGATCTGCGCGGCGCTGCGGACGCGCATGACCACGGGCCGCTCGCCTCGAACATAGGGGATCATCGCGTCCAGTTGGAGGTCCACGGGCACGTCTTTCCCGTCGGCGCGCGCCTTCGCGTACGCGGCGGCCTTGTCGAAGAACTCGTTGATCGGCCGCATCTGTGCGTCGGTCGGAGCACCCCCGCCGCCGCCGCGCCGCCGCTGAAGCAGCCCGCCCGTTTCAAGATCGTGGGCGTGGAGGAGGTGCCCGTCGGACCATCCGCCCGAGATGAGGTCGTTGAAGCCCGCGTCCGCGCAGTCTGCTTCGGCGGGCCTCCCGAATCCTCCGCCTCCCGGTAGGTTCACCCAAAGCGGTCCCGGATTCTGAAGGCCCATGCTCTCGGCCGTCCACCCGAAGGTGTGGATGACCGCGCCCCGGCCCGAGACCACCCCGCCCGAGGGGTGGGTCATCACGTTCGTGATGCCGTTGAAGCGGGCGGTTTCAAAGTGCGCGCTCTGGACCTGGACGCCGGTGAGCGCCTTCAGGTCCGGCTGATAGGAGCCGGCCTCCGAGGGGCTCCCCATCACGTCGATGCCGCCGATCTCGGACAGCCCCATCGTGTTGCTCCCGTCGATGAAACCCGGGTACACGTGAAGGCCCGTCCCGTCGATGCGCGCCGCCGAGCTGGGAACCGCGACGTCTTTGCCGATGGCCGTGATGGTGCCGTTGACGAACACGATCGTTCCACCCTCGATCACCGGGCCCGACACGGGGTGAAGGGTCGCTCCAATCACCGCGTAGGCGGCCGAGGCCGGAAGCGTCTGGGGAGCGCGGCGCGGGTGCGAATCGAGGACGTTCTTGGTCGTCGACGCCTTGTCCACCCCGAAGGCGTCGCGGCGCTGGAAGTACACTTCGCCCTCGATCAACGTCATCGCGCAGCGCGAATAGACGCTGAGCGGGTGGCCGTCCCAGATCGCGATGTCGGCGTCCTTTCCCACTTCCAAGGTGCCGGTGCGCTTGTCCACGCCGATCTGTTTCGCGGGGTTGATCGTGATGAATTCGAGGCACTGCTGCTCGGTCATGCCCCCGAACCGCATGGGTTTGGCCGCGTCGACGTTCAGTGCGACCGTGCCGCCCAGGGAGTCGGTGTTGATGGACATCAACACCCCCGCCCGAGTGCAGATCGCGGTGTTGTAGGGAATGTTGTCGTACGCCTCGAGTTTGTAGGCCCAGCTGTCGGCGAACACCGACGCGCCCACGCCGGCTTTCGCGAGTTCCGGCGCGATCTTGTACGCCTCGAGCGCGTGCTGGAGATTCAGCTTGAACCCGTACTCCTGGCTGAGCCGCACCATCATCAGCATTTCGTCGGCCCGATAGCTGTGGCACTGCACCCAGATGCGCTTGCGCAAGATGTCGGCGAGCGTCTCCAGCCGGAGGTCCTTGCGGGGACGGGGACCTTCGAGCGTTCGGCCATAGGCGTCCCACTCGGCCATGTATTTGCGGGCCTCCTCGAACGCGCGCCGATACACGGACTCCACGCCCATGCGCGTGCGCGGGTAGCGCGTCGAGTCCGCCGAGCTCATCCGGGTCACGTTTTCACCCAGGGCGAACTTGATCATCCTCGGCGCGTCGGGAACGGGCAACTCCTGCGGAGGGCGTCCGTACTTGAACTTCATGACCATGCTTTGGCCGCCGATCGCGTTGGCGCTTCCGTGCAGGACCATGCCGGTGGTTTCGCCGCTGGCCACGGCCTGCCATACGTTCTTGGCGAAGGGGTTGATGACGTCGCCGATCCGGACTTCCGCGGTGATGCTGTCGGTGCCTTCGTTGGTGCCGTCCGAGCCACGGTGGGCGTGGGCATCGACCAGACCGGGCGTGACGACTTTGCCGCGGGCGTCGATCACTTGGACGCCTGCGGGAGCTGCAAGGTGGGGGCCGATCGCGGCGATCTTGCCGCCCCGCACCAGGATGTCGCCTTGCTCGAGAACGGGCCCGGCCACCGGTAGGATCCGCCCGCCCCGGATCAGCACGTCGCCGTGCGTTTCGATGGTGGGCTTGCGCTGCGACTCCAGCTCGTAGGGGAACTCCTGGGCGCCCGCGAGGGTCGCCAGGAGGAGTGCGGTGCCGAACATCCAGCGCCGCTTCACGACTTCACCTCGAACGCGTTCCCGTCGACGACGACGCGCGTGACCTTCGACTTGGGGTCGGCGAAGTCGCCGTCCATGATCGTCAGGAATGCGGGCTGCCCCACCCGGATGACGCCTGCTCCCACGCCGAGCAACTCGGCCGGGGTCGCAGTCAGGGCCCGCAGCGCGTCGGCGCGGGGGAGTCCGTGCTCGATGGCCGTTCGGACGTTGGAAAGGAAGTCGCCGAGGGCGTCGCCTTCCGAGGAGAACGCAAGCGGGACGCCGGCCTCCGCCAGAGCCGCGGCGTTGGCGGCACGCTCGGTCCAGTCGCGCAACTGGTCTTCGCGGACCGCCCTTGGAATCGAGTCGCCCGGCTCGGTGCCCTTCTCCTCTTCCAACGAGGGCGGGGTGCCGACGTTGAGGTTCACCAGGACGGGAATCCGCTGTTGGGCGAGCATTTTGGCCTGCCGGTACGCTTCGCGTCCTCCGGCGATCATCGGCTTCATGCCAAATTCGCCGCAGATTCGCACGGCTCTCACGATCTCGAGTTCGGTGTCCGCGGCGAAAACCACGGGCATCCGCCCGGTCGCCGCCGGCGCTGCGTTGGCGAGTGCCTCGTCCTTCTCGTCCGTGTCGAGCGTCGCGTAGCGCTGCGCGTCGAAAAGGGTCTGCCGCATCAGCGCGATGATGCCGAGCACGTTGCCCGGGTACCCCGCGCCCGAGCCGCCGCGGAAAGACATCTCCAAAGCAAAGTCGGGGTGGGGCAGCTCCTGCGGCTCCCCAAGCATGGGAGCGATCGCGCAGATGCCGCGCAACGTCCCGCTTCCGGGAGCCAGAAGCGCCGCGGTGAGTCCCTGCTTGTGGAAGTCCCCGGCGCTGGCCTTCAGGCTGAGGTGGGCCGCCGCCCGGACGTCGGACCGGATGCCCTTGCGGTTCTTCTCCCACATCGTCGCGGGCGCCGTGTCCTTGTCGTCGCGCGGATCTTGGCTTGGAGCGGCGGGAATGTCCAGGCCCCGGGTGGTGTAGGCGTCGAGAAAGCCGGGGTAGACCGTCTGCCCCTTGAGATCGATCGTCTTCGCGCCGCCGGGAGCCTGCAGATCCTCTCCGACCGAGACGATCTTGCCGCCTTGGATCACCAGGGTCGCGTTTTCGAGAACGGTCCCATTGCCCAGTTCGATGCGGGCACCGACGAGCGCAAGGGGCCTGGCCTCTTGGGCGGATCCGACGCATAACGAACCCGCGAGGAGCAGACTGACGAGGATGGGGCGTGAATTGGAAGGAAGCAGCATGAAGGAATCTCCACCTGGCAGACGGCCAGAAGCCAGGATGATCCCAGCATTTCGCCGCACCCCGCCCGATTCCTTCCGATTCCCGATTCCCGATTCCCGATTCCCGATTCCCGTCTCCCGTCTCCCGTCTCCCGATTCCCGTCTCCCGTCTCCCGATTCCCGATTCCCGTCTCCCGATTCCCGTCTCCCGATTCCCGTCTCCCATCAGAGTAGAATGATACAGTTGTGTTAAGTTCCCCCTCGTTGTTGCAGGAGTTGGCGGACCCGTCGCGCCGCGCCATTCTCGGGACGTTGCGCCAGCAGCCGCGCTCCGTGGGCGAAATCGTCGAGCTGACCGGACTCAAGCAGCCCAACGTTTCCAACCACTTGGGGCGGCTCCGGGAGTCGGGCATCGTGGAGGCCACGCGCGACGGCCGTCGGATGGTGTACCGACTGGCCTCCGGAGTGGTGGACAACGTCCTTTCGGCATCGGTCGTCCCTCGATCCACAACGGTGGATTCCGAACGGGTCCGTGCTTGGGCCGATCGTCTCTTTGCCGGCATCGTCGAGGGGGACCATCGAGGGGCGAAGGCCGTGGTGCGGGAGGCCTTGGAATCAGGGCTCGCCTTGGTGGATCTGTACGTGGACGTGTTTGAAGCAGCCCTTGCCCGCGTGGGGTCCTGGTACGAGCAGGGCCGGCTTTCGGTGGCGGACGAGCACCTTGCCACCAACATCGTCCAGCGTCTCATGGCTTGGGCGAGTTCGGCCGCCCCCGGGGAGCTTCCCGTCGACAGGAAGGCCGTCATCGGCTCCGCGGCGGGAAACCAGCACGACGTCGGTCTTCGGATGATCGCGGACGCTTTGAGCCAGCGGGGATGGGACGTGCGCTATCTGGGGGCCGACGTGCCCACACCCGACTTCGTCCGGCACGTTCGCCACGAACGCCCGGACGCCGTGCTCGTCGGATGCGGCGTCGAAGCGGCGTCTGCGGAGGCCAAGCGGCTGGTCGGAGAACTCGACAGCCTGCGGCTGAGCGAGGGTCTGGATTGCGTGATCGGCCTGGGCGGGCGCTACATCAACCTTCATCCAGCATTCGCAAAGGCCAGCGGAGCCGATTTCTGGGACCAGGACCTCCGCTCGCTGCTCGCACGGTTGGACCGCGTCTCCACCCCCCGCGTGGACCTCTGACCCCCACCCTTTTGAAAATAGTGAAGCCAAGGGGTTGACAACGAGTGATATATCAGTGAATAATGATATATCACCTGAGGAGGTTGACAACTGAAATGAAGATCCGATTTGGAAAGATGAATGCCATGGTCCTGGCCGGTGCGATGCTCGCGGGACTGGTCACCGCGGCCGGCCCGAGCAAGGACATCGTGGATACGGCCGTCGGTGCGAAGGACTTCACCACGCTGGTGAGCCTCGTCAAGGAAGCCGGCCTCGTCGACACCCTGAAGAGCAAGGGCCCGTTCACAGTCTTCGCCCCCAGCGACAAGGCGTTTGCCAAGCTCCCCAAGGCCACCGTGCAGAAGCTCATGAAAGATAAGGAGCTTCTCAAGCAGGTCGTGCTCTACCACGTGGTCGCAGGCGAAGTGACGGCGGCCCAGGTCGTGAAGCTCTCCAAGGCGACGACCGCGGGCAAGGAGGACGTGATGATCAAGGTCGTCGACGGCAAGGTCATGGTCAACAACGCGACGGTGACGGCCACTGACATCATGGCGAGCAACGGCGTGATCCACGTGATCGACACGGTGCTCATCCCACCGACGAAATAACCCCCCCCACTAGGAGGTCTGCCGGTGCTCAAGGAGTGAGCCCGGCTCCTCCGCTGCGGACGCGAGTCCGTTGCGGGGGAAGGAGAGCTCCCCCACTGGTCGCATCGGTTGCGACCTACTACCCTCCGCCCTTCCCGTCTGTGGGAGGGGCTTTTTGTTCATGGCGGGCGTCTCCGTCGCCGCCGGGTTCGCCTCCGCCATCGCCTGGCGCAATGTCGGGCACGGTCGTTCCGATGTCGTCGGGAGGGGGCGGTGCACCCTGGTCCTGCGCGGGTTCCGCGGCGGGGGGTTCGCTGTCGGGCTGCTCGCTGGGAGGCGGCTCCTCCGAGGGCGTCGTCCTTTGCACGGGCGCGGAGCGGGTGCGGGTGCGCGTTCGCTTGGGCGCTGGCGCGACGCTGACGTCCACGTCGGGTTCGCCGGAGAAGCGCCGCGGCTCCTCCAGCGCTTTGGCGGACGCCTTGACCTCTTCGGCCGCCGCCCGGCCTTCGAGCAACGGGCCCAGCACGAAGAAGCCGATCGCCGCAAGGACGATGGGTACCGCGAACCACTTCACGGCAAAAACGATGGATGCACGCTTCGCCATCGCTCCCATTATGCGCCGGTGCGTGCGAAACGAGAGGGGGGATGTTTCACGCAGGGAACGCAAAGGGCGCGAAGGG
Organism: Fimbriimonadaceae bacterium; assembly: GCA_023957775.1. Classification (NCBI taxonomy): domain Bacteria; kingdom Bacillati; phylum Armatimonadota; class Fimbriimonadia; order Fimbriimonadales; family Fimbriimonadaceae; species Fimbriimonadaceae bacterium. The sequence goes on from JAMLGR010000004.1 coordinate 147,226, forward strand.
GGGGATGGTTCACGCAGGGAACGCAAAGGGCGCAAAGCGGGGATGGTTCACGCTGAGAACGCAAGGGGCGCGAAGGGGATGTTTCACGCAGGGGACGCAAAGCTCGCAAAGGGGGATGGTTTGCGCAGGGAACGCAAAGGACGCAAAGAGGGGCACTGGGTAGGCTCACGGTCCATGGCATCGAGCGTCGAGGAGACTGTTTTTGAGTGCGAGGCGCTCGACGTGGTCGAGCGCGCCGAGATCGATCCCCGATCCTATCCCTACCGGCGTCTCGAGGTGTCCACCCGGGTGTGGCGCCCCTCGATGCGTTCGGTCGAACTCGACAACCCGTGGGTACACGCGATCTTTGCTCCCGAGCTCGGCGGACGGATCGTCTCGCTCAGGCGGGGACGGGCAGGCGAGGAGCTTCTCGCCGGGGGCGATCGGTTGGAGCCACGATCGACTTGGGGTCGAGGCGGCATCGAGCATGCGCGCGACGCCTATCTCGACCACGGGGTTCAACTCCTGGCGCCCGACCGTGGGAACGTGTCGATGCCGTCTCTGTCGCCCGTGGAAACGCTGATCTCGCCGCCGATGGACGAGGACGAAGCCGCGTCGGTCGTGATGGCGGGTCTTGCGGGTGGAGATCTGGCCTTTCACGTGGTGGCCGAGCTTCCTCCGGACCGCGCGGAGCTCGTGCTGGAAGCCCGGTTCTTCAACCGGAGCTTGACCCGCCCGTCGCCGTACAGCGCCGCTTGGCGCGCGCACGTTCCCGGGTTTCAGCCGTTCCGGGACCACCAGGTTTCTGCCGCGGTGCACCCCTCGTCGGGCGCCGGGTTGGCGTGGATCTTCGACCCGAGGCTGCTTCGCGAGCCGCGGTGGGACGGGGAGGGGCTGGAGATCGGGAGGCACCCCGGAGGGACTCTTCTTGGCCCGCGGCAGAGCGACGTCGTTCGCGTCGCGCTGGTGCCGCTTCAAGGAATGGCGGGGCTCGTTGCGGCAACCCCCGACCTGTTCGCGGCCGTTCAGGGGAGGTCGCTGCGATTGTTGTCGGTTGGGACCACGGCGGGGTGCCGGGTCTTTGTCCTGGTGGGGAGAGAAACCCTCGAGGCGACGCTGGACCTCGACCCGACGACCCCGCACGAGTTGGATCTCCCCGGCCAACCCGAGGGGCTGGAAGTGCGCGGGCCCGACGGCGCGGTGCTGCTTCGATGGGAGCCCGGATCGAAGGAAGCCCTCCTCTTTGAATCGACGCCGGTGCCCGCGAGCCTCGCGGCGCTCGTCCGACCTGCGGCGAACTCCTGCGAGGAGGCTTACCTGCGCGGCGCCGCGCGACGGTCGAACGGAGAGGATCCCTCGGTCGAGTTGGCGGTCGCCGCCATCGCCCCGGAGTTGCGTTCCCTGTGCCACCTCCAGGGCGCGATGCACCTGCTTCGCTCGGGTGATTCGGCACGCGCGTCGAGGGAGGTCGAGATCGCGCTGGGGTTCAACGCGGAAGACCCCTTGGCGTGGTGGCTCAAGGCCGTAGCCGATCGTCTTTCGGGCGGGGGCTCCGACGAGGCTCCGGAGTTGCCCAACGCCCATTTTCTCGCTCCGCTCGAGCCCGCGTTGCGCGCCGAGGCTTTTCTCTCCCAAGGCGCCGACGGGGGACCGGACCCCAACCCGCTCCTCGCACCGTTGGCCGAGATGCCCGATGTCGCACTTGAGGCGGTCTGCCTGGTCTTGGATCTCGGCCTGTGGGATCAGGCGATCCGCCTGACCGAAGAGCTGCTCCGCCACCGCGAACAGCCGCTCCTGCGCTATCTGCTCGCGTACTCGCACCTGCGCGCCACGGGTATGGAAGTCGATGTCGCCCACCATCTGGGGTTGGCTGGCGCGCAGCCCTTGCAACCCCCGTTCCCGAGGCGGGACGTCGAATGGCGGGCCCTCCGGGAACTGGCCCGGCACCGGCCCGAGGACGCCCGGTTGGCCGAGTGGAACGCTTTGGCCTCGATCTTGGAGCCCCGACCCTAATCGCGGGTGTCGTCCTTCACGAGCGCCAGCAGCTCGCCGACCGTGTGTCCTCCTTCGACGGGGTGCCGCAGCGGCGCGTCCAGCAGGATCGTGTACCGATTTCGGCGGCCCACCTTCGTCGTTTCAAGGACCCGCCTTGCCAAGGTCCCGCACGATGGGTTGCCTCGACTCCGGGTTCGGATGGGATGGGGGCGTCTGACGAGATCAGGCGCTCCGGCGTCGGAACTTCCAGCGGCGCGCCACGGGCACAAAGAACATCACGAGCCCGCTGAAGCCCAGAGCAAAGAGAGCCAAGGCTACGGCGGGCAAGACCCAGGTGTGCAGGTGGTCCGAGAAGAAGCGCAGGTCGTGCAGATCCTCGAAGAAGTGATCTCTGCGCTGAGAGACGCTCAACACCGACCCGTCGGCGCCGTCCACTTGGACCTCGTGGTACCCCTCGTTGCTCAGCACCTTGAAGATGTTCTTCTCGGGACGGTAGTCCACGCGATCGACGTGCGCGACCGTCTGGAGTTCGGCGATGCCGAGCGCGAACACGGTGGCGTAGACCTGCTCGAGGGGAATCACCGTCGATGAGACCGAGCCCTTGCGCGTGGCGGGCTGGATCCACTCGACGCTCCGCTTCAGAGAGAGCAGAAAGCCCGTGGCAGAAACCAGGACGAGGAACAGGCAGGCAAAGATGCCGATCCAACGGTGGGCGACCCGCAGCGTGCGATACATGGTGGCAGTCTACACCTGCTCGCTGCCGGCCGCTTTGAGTTCAGGCCTTCGCGGCGCCTGCGGGCGGGACCGGCGAAGGGTGTCGGGCTTGGACCATCGTCTGGTATCCGGCCCAGATCAGCAGCAGGCCGATGCACTCGCCGACGTAGAGAACCTCGACGTGGCCGGCCTTGGCGAACCCGCCCCCGATCCCGGGAAGGAGGGCTCCGGCCGCGATCAGCGCGTTGCCGATCGCACGGGACCGGCCTCCTTCGATCTGCGCGTACCGTTTCGCACTGAGCACGGCTCCTCCGATGAGGAGCACGGCCGCATAGCCGTTGATCAGCGGGGTCAGCAACCGCACCCAACGCCACGCGAGGATCGCTCCGGAGGGTCGGGTGGGTTCGAGCGCCGCAAGGTTCACGGGACTCGCGATCACGAGGATGGCAGCGACGGCGACGAACGCGAGGGTCGCATACGAGAGGATGTTGGCGGTGCGCCGCTTGAGAAGCAGGTACGCGGTGCCTTGGGCCAGCGGGTAGCCCCCGAGGAGTGCGCCGGCGACGTACCACATTTTGGTGAGTTCGACGGAGTTGCCGGTGAGCGTGATGGCGCTCTCGATGCCCGTACCAAGTCCATAGCAAAGGGCCCCGATGGCCCACCACATGAGATGGGGTCCGGAGCGGCGCACCTGCGCCGCCCGGACCAGCACCACGAAGAACCCGAGGGAGACCGCCGTGGTGAGGAGAGGGAGGTAGTGGAGGGGGTTCTGCGTGGTCATGGCGTCAGTTGGCGGTTCCGTTCCAGTACCGGTCCATGATCTCCGGGGCGGGATCGTCCACTCGGAGCTGGTCGATCGCGCGCGGCTTGGCATGGCTGTCGAGCCACAGGATGTTCACGGTGTCGTCGTTGAATCGGGGCCAGAGCTGGCCGGTCGCGTTCGCGTTGGGCCGCTCGCCGATCCACCGGCTCGGCGGCTCGATGCGGGAGTAGCCGATCGTCGAGGTGATCGTTCCGCCTCCGGGCCGGGTTTTGTCCTTCATCGTCGACTCGCCGAGGAAGACGGTCGAGGCGGGCGAGTTGATCGCCGAGGCGTTCTTTCCCACGTAGTAGAAGGGCGTCGGGTTGGTCCCGTTGGGATCGTTGCCCATGATCTGCGTGGCGAGGTAGCGGTAGTTGTAGCCGTAGCTCGGGTTCGCTCCCACGATGTAGAAGTGCAGCTCGTTGTTCGGATCGAAGCGGCCGCGTCCCTGGGAGTCCACGAGGATGGGATCCTCGTCCTTGTCGGCGGGGCAGAGGAAGATGCTCTCGCTCTTCGTGTAGGGAAGGAGCAGCACGGGCCAGTAGTAGAAGCCCTGGGTGCTCGGGATGCTCAGATTGTTGGCGTCGTAGTAGTACAGAGTCGGTGTGGTGTCGTCGGTGTCTCCCATGTAGAGGAGCATGGCAATGCCGACTTGGCGCATGTTGCTCATGCTCATCGTTCGCTTGGCGGCGGTCTTGGCCTGCGCGAAGACCGGGAAGAGGATGGCCGCAAGAATCGCGATGATCGCGATCACGACCAGAAGCTCGATCAGCGTAAATGCACGTTTCACTCTCATGCCCTAAGGAATCCCATACGGTGGAACCTCGTGACTTGATGTTTTTGACGATCACCTCCCCGTTTCGTTGAACCCAGCGAGGCTTCGTCAGATTTGTCAACTCGCCGTCAGAATGGGAGCCCGCGGGGGGAGTTTCACGCAAAGGACGCAAAGGACGCAAGGGGCTCAAGGGTTTCACGCAGGGGCGCAGAGGCGCGGGGGAAGGGGGGACGAGGGTGCCACGCCCGCTTGTCGGGCGTGCGAACCCAAGACCCAAGGCCCAAGGACTAAGGACGAAGGACGAAGGACCACAACCGGTCTACCCCAGCGTCGCCCGCAGGCGCGAGAGATCGCCCATGAGCTCGGTGAACTGCTCGGGCGTCAGGGCTTGCGAGCCGTCGCTGAGCGCGACCTTGGGGTTCGGGTGCATCTCGACCATCACCCCATCCGCCCCGGCGATCATCGCGGCCATCGCCATCGGGGCGACGTACCTCGCGACGCCCGTGCCGTGCGACGGATCGACGATGACCGGCAGGTGCGAAAACTCCTTCAGCACCAGAACCGCCGCCAAGTCGAGCGTGTTGCGCGTGTAGTTCCGATCCAGGGGCAGGATGCCGCGTTCGCACAGGATCACGTTCGGGTTTCCCTGGTGGAGCACGTACTCGGCCGCGAGGAGGAACTCGTCGATCGTCGCTCCGGGACCGCGCTTTAAGAACACGGGCTTCCCGCTGCGGCCCGCCTCCACGAGAAGCGGGAAGTTCTGCATCGACCGCGCCCCGATCTGGAGGATGTCGACGTACCTGCCGACCAGTTCGACGTTCTCGGGGCTCATCACCTCGGAAATCGTGACGAGGCCGAACTCCCGCCCGACGCGCTGCATGATCTGCAGCCCCTCTTCGGCAAGGCCCTGGAACGCGTAGGGCGAGGTGCGCGGTTTGAAGGCGCCCCCGCGCAGGACGGTCGCCCCGGCCTCTTTCACGATGCGGGCGGACTCGGCCAACTGCTCGTACGACTCGATCGAACAGGGGCCGCCCATCATCACGAAGTCGCCGCCTCCGATGGACACCCCTCCGACCTCCACAACGGAGCGCCGGCCCTGAAACTCCATCGACGCCAGCTTGTAGGGGCGGCTGACGTGCGTGACCTTGTGCACGCCGGGCATCGAGGAGATCGTCACATCGAGCGGTTCGCGGGCCTCCTGGGGGATCGCCGAGGGAATCCCGATCGCCACACGATCGCCGGGCAGGACCAGCGGTTCCAACTTGAAACCGCGGATGGCGTCGCAAACGGACTCGACTTGCTCCGGGCTTGCGCCGCGCTGCATGAGGACGATCATTGGGGCTTAGGATACCGCCAGCACCCGATGAGAACTAAACGGAACTCTTATGCCTCGGCCCTTCCGGACGGAGTTGAATGAAGGTGGCCTACGGGGCCAGGAGGTCGGCATGCAAGAATCTTGGTTCGTTCGGTTCGCGAAGGGCGCCGCGTTGGCGGCGGGGCGGCCCTTGGCGTTCCTGGTCGCAGCCGCGATCGTCGTCCTTTGGGCGCTGACGGGCCCGTTCTTCGCCTTCGGCGACACGTGGCAGTTGGTGATCAACACCGGCACGACGATCATCACCTTTTTGATGGTGTTCCTCATCCAGAATTCGCAGAATCGCGATACCCATGCGATCCAGATCAAGCTCGACGAGTTGATTCGGGCGACGCACGACGCGCACAACGTGCTCCTCGATCTGGAGGAGTTGGACGACACCGATCTTGAAAAGATCAAGAAGCGGTACCAGCGGCTTGCTGCCAACGCCCGTCGACGACTGCGCGACGGCGAGCCGGACAACGGCACGCCACGTGTGGAGGCAAACGAGGGTCTGGATTAGTCGGTACCAGGTTTTTCGCTCCGTTTCGATCCGCTGTCTCGGGGGGTGTTACTCTGAGGCTAAGAACGATGATTGGAATCGCGATCGCCTTAGCAACTCTGGGAACCCAGGCCGCCCCGACGCCCATCCTTGCCGAGGGGGTGCGTTGCCACCCCGAGAGACTGCTCGTACGCGTGGCGTCGCCGTTCGCGGAGAACGGACTCCAACTCGCGGGGGTGCGCGTGACGCGACGCATGCCGGAGATCGGCTGGGTCGTCGTTTCCGTACCCCGCAGGAGTCTCCAGGCGACCCGCGCCCGGCTCAACCGCTGGCCCGGCCTGCGGGCGGAGTACGATCGGGCGGCCGAGCCGGCCTATGCCCCCAACGACCCCCTGTGGCCGCAGATGTGGCACTATCCCGCGATCGGCGTCGACGCGGCGTGGGACCTTTCGTTCGGAAGCGCCGTGCCCGTCGCCGTCATCGACACGGGAGTGATGGCGGAGCACGAAGACCTCGCCGCGAACATGTGGACCAACGCCGGAGAGATCGCCGGGAACGGCATCGACGACGACCACAACGGCTACATCGACGACGTCCATGGCTGGGACTTCGCGTACAGCGACGCCGACATCACCGATGTCTTCGGACACGGAACAGCGTGCGCGGGCATCGTTGCCGCGGTCCAGGACAACGGGCTCGGAGGCACTGGAGTCGCGCCGCGGGCGAAGATCATGGCCCTCAAGACCGCGACGAACGACGGCTACTTCTACGACTCCGCCACGGTCCCGGCCTATCTCTACGCGGCCGCCATGGGCGCCAGGGTCCTGTCGATGAGCTACTTCTCCGACCGGGTGAGTTTGGCGGAGCGAGACGCGATGAACTACTGCACCGAACACGGCGTTCTTCCCGTCGCGGCGGCGGGCAACGCGAACTCGGTGATCCCGTTCTATCCGGGCGCCTACCCCAACGTGGTCGCCGTCGCGGCTTTGGACACCAACCTGCTTCGCGCCGGCTTCTCCAACTGGGGCTCGTGGGTCGACGTCGCGGCCCCCGGAGTCAGCCTGGTGACCACCACGAACGATGGCTCTTACACCTTCGGATTCGCGGGCACGAGCGGCGCGACGCCGCACGTCGCCGGCGTCGCCGCCCTGCTGTTCGGGGCGCGGCCGGCCGCGACGGCCGCCGAAGTGCGCGACGCCATTGAGGACACGGCCGTACCCATCGTGCAGGCGCCGTTCGGAGAGTTCTCGAACTACGGCAGGGTGGACGCGTTTGCGGCCCTGACCGCGCTCCTGGGCACCGCGGCGCCTCCCAGGCCCGGGGTCGTGCGCTGGATGAGCCCGACCGCGGTCTCCATCGCCTACGCCGCCAGCGAGGAGGCGATCGTCCACCGAGGCCGCATCCAGGGCCGCGGATTCCAGGCTCCGGGGAATGTGAGCGTCTGGTGGGGGCCGTTCCCGGTTCGCATCCTGGCGCGCGACCGCGACTGGATCGATGTGGACCTCCCCTTGGCGCCCGGCGTGCTCCAGGTCAAGGTCGATGGCGTGACGGTCGGCACCGTACGCATGCCCGCCTACGAACTCGGCGCCGACGAGGTGCACGAGCCGGTGATGATCTACGGGTTGGCCGAGGCCTCGACGCAAGGGGCCACCCTGACCGGCGGATTCACCGAGACGGCCAACCAGGACGGCCAGGAAATGCGTTGCACTCGCCGCGAGGACGGCACCATTCTCGTTCAAGGCACGTTCCAGAACGTCCATCTCCTCACGGATCGCGCGTACTTGAAGATCCTTCGGCGCTACACGCCGACCAGCGCAGGGACAGAGCGGCTTTATCTGTACGATTGGACGTCGGGTTCGTACCCCTACGGCAACTGGGTCCAGATCGGGTCCAGACCCCTCAGCGCCGGCGGCTTCGCCACGTATACGGTCTCGAATCCCTCGCGGTTCGTCGATCCCGAACACACGGTGTACTTCCTCCTTCAGACCACGAACGACGTGGTGGAGGGGACCGAGTTGCGAATCGACATGCTTCAGTTCCGCAACGCGATCCCGCGCTAAGCGGAGGGCTCCAGCAGTTCGGCAAGCAACCGCAGGGCGCCCTGCTTGTCGAGCACCTCGTTGCCGCTCGGGCAGCGGGGGCTGAGCAGGCAGGCGGGGCAACCGTCCCGACAAGGGCAACCGGACAGGAGCCGTCGTGCCGCGGAGGCCCAGTCGCCTCGGCGGCTCCAGAGGCTCTCGCACAGGCCCACGCCCCCCGGCGCGCGATCGAAGACGAACAGGGCGGGTGCGAGCGTTTCGGGGAACAGGGCGTACCACGTGCTCCCAAGATCCTCTCGATCGCACCCCGCGAGAAGCGGGGCGACCGCCATCAGCGCATGCTCGAGTCCGTGAAGCTCGGCTGCGCGCCGCATGCTCTCTTCAGGATCGTCCGCCTCGGGAAGCGACAGGTGGATTCCCAGCGTGTCGAAACTCTGGGTCGGCAGTTCGAGGGATTCGACGCTCAGGACGCGGGCGCCGTCGTGGGCGATCCTTCGGAACCCCTCGACGGAGTCGGTCACCCGCAGAGCGCCCCATCGCGCGAGGTGGCGTCCCCAGGCTTCCTCCTCGATCCGTTCGCCGGACTCCAAGATCGATTGGGTCAGCGGCTGGGTGTAGTAGTCGACGTCCTTCTGCACCACGTGGGCCTCGCAGGTGTCCAGGTCGAGTTCGGTGACCAGATAGCTGATGCCCCGGTGGAGGTACACGGCCCCCTCGTGCGCGTGCTCGAGCGCGCGCCATCGCTCCATCGAGCCCAGCTCCTCGCCGTTGTGGATCAGGAGGACCGTCCCTCCCCCGCCGGACCGAATGTCGACGCCGGGGGCGGGCGCCTCGTGGGCGGGGTTGAAAAAGACGCCCCCCCGCCGTTCCAGGACGCCCTCGTCTTCGAGCGCTTCGGCGACGTCCAGCGCATGGGGGCCGAACGCGTCCAACTCGGAAGGCGCGAGCGGACGTTCGTGCGCCGCGCACCGCAGTTGCTGGGCGAGGATGCGCGGGTTCTCGGGATTGGCCGACACGCTCTCCACGGCGGCTTCGAGCACCAGTTGGGGCTCTCGGACGAGAAACTGCTCGAGCGGGTCTTCGTGGGCGACGAAGATCGCCAGCCCTTCGCGCGAGCCGCGCCCCGCGCGTCCCGCCTGCTGCCAGAAGCTGGAGACCGTTCCCGGGTAGCCGTTGAGGATCACGGCGTCGAGGCCTCCGATGTCGACCCCGAGCTCCATCGCGTTCGTGGCGGCGAGCCCCTTCAGCTCACCGGAGAAGAGGGCCCTCTCGATCCCGCGGCGCTCCTTGGCCGTGTAGCCGGCCCGGTAGCTCTCGATGGATGAGGGGGGCGTGCCGCCCCGCTCCAACCGGCGCCGCGCGTACTGGAGGACCAGTTCGGCGGTGATGCGCGACCTGCAAAACGCCAGGGTCGTGAGCCCGTTTTCCACCAAGGTCGCCAGGATTTCGGAAGTCACCAGGTTCGGGCTCGCCCGGGACGCGTCGTCGAGGGTCGGTGGGTTCCAAAAGACGAAGGTGCGGCGCGCTTGGGGCGATCCGTCCTCGTCCACGACCGCCGCGTGCCGGCCCGTGAGCTTTCGGAACAGCTCGGTGGGATTGCCGATGGTCGCGCTGCACGCGATGATCTGCGGGCGGCTGCGATGCCATTCGCACAGGCGGATCAGCCTTCGGAGGACATTGCCGACGTGGGAGCCGAACACCCCCCGATACACATGCATCTCGTCGATCACGATCACGCGGAGGGATTTCAGGAACTTCGCCCAGGTCTCGTGCCCCGGAAGGATGCCGACGTGCAGCATGTCCGGATTTGTGAGGACGATGTGGGCCCCCTTTCGGATCGTGGTCCGCTTGTACTTCGGTGTGTCGCCGTCGTAGGTGGCGGGCCACACGTCTGGGGGACAGAGCTCCTCGAGTTTGCCAAGTTGGTCTTGGGCGAGGGCCTTGGTCGGGAAAAGAAACAGGGCGCGCGCGGCCGGTTCGGCGAGGCACGCGTGGATGGCCGGAAGGTGGGTGCACAGGGTCTTGCCGCTGTTCGTGCCGGTGACGACCACGACGTCGCGTCCGTCGAGGGCCGCGTCCACGGCCAGCGCCTGGTGGGCGTACAGCCGCCCGCGCCCGGTCGCCTCCAGCCGCTCGGCGAGCCGTGGGTGCAGCGCGTGGCGAAGCGAGCCCCACTTCGGGGGCCGCGGCTCCGTCACCTGGATGGAGGCGATCTGCGAGGCCAAGAGCTCGTCCTCGCGCAGGCGGTCGAGCGGGTTCATGGGCTCAGTCGAGGTCGTCGAGTTCGGGGGAGCTGCTCCCCGAGTTGCGGGTCGTGAAGCGCACGGCCATGACGCTGAGGATGAAGAGGAGCGACAGCGGCACGGCCATCATCAACATGCTGAAGGCGTCTTGCGAGGGCGTGAGGATGGCCGCGGCGAAGAAGATCAGGGCCGTGGCCTGGCGCCAGTACTGCACCAGCGTATCGGGCCCGATCAGGCCGACCTTGCCGAGCATGAAGACGATCAGGGGGAGCTGGAAACCGATCCCGAACGCCATCATCATCTTGAGGATGAAGAACACCATCGTGCCCGGCTCCTGGATCATCTGCGTGCCGGGAAACTCCTCGATGTAGCTGAAGAACCACTGGAACGCGCTCGGCAGAATCAGCCAGCAGAAGAACATCCCGATCGCGAACAGCACCACGCTGAACGGCGCCATCAGGGCGAGCGGTTTCCTCTCGGACGGCCGGAGGCCGGGTTTGACGAACCCCCACAACTGCATCACGAGGAAGGGCAGCGTGATGCCCAAGCCCAGCATGAACGAGAGCTTGAACTTGAGCATGAAGGGCTCGGTCGCGTTCCGAAAGGCCTCGGAGTAGACGCCGGCTTCGAGCAGTTTGGGGGGAACGGAGTCGCGGACGAGTTGCGACAGGGCGGTGTAGAGGGGAGGCTCGATGAACCAGCCCAGCACCCATCCCGCGACGATGATGAGGAGAATGCGGAGGATGCGGTCGCGAAGCTCTTCGAGGTGTTCGCCCAAAGTAGCGCGAAACTCTTCCGGGTCCTCGGAAGAGTTTCGCGTGGAGGTGGTTCGGCCCTTTAGCGGGAGGCGCATACGGGGTCGAGTCTACTTTTCGAGCGTGAAGATCTGCTGAACTTTCACACGAACGTACAGCGGTGTGCCCGAGCCGCCCGCGCCGCGGCCCGTCTGGCCGCCTCGCTGAAGCCCGGTGTCGCCTCCGCCGGGGGCACCCTGGGGACCGCCGCCGGCCGTTCCCATCGGGCCGCCGCGCCGGCCGCCGCCCTGGGCTCCGCCGCGCTGGAAGAACCCCTCGCCGATCGCCCCGCCGCCCTTTCCGTTGCCGGGCAGGTCGGGACCGCCCGTTCCCGCTGCCCCCATGGGGCCGCGCCGTCCGCCGCCCGCGGGCGCGCCCATGGCGCCGCCGCCGGCGGCCGCTCCGCCATCGGCGGCTTGCTCGACCTTGCGGTCGATGGTAATGTCCCGGATGATCTTCACGATCTTGCCGGTGTCGAGCGCAAACCAGATGGTCTCGGTCATGGCGACCTTCTCGTCGGTGAAGTCACGGCCCGCCTCGGCGAGCTTGATGCCTTCGATGCTCTTGGTGCCGGCCTGGATCGCGTGCTGGATCTTCGCGCACGGGAAGCCCATCTCCCACTCGACGCCGAGGAACTGGCCCACCGCGGGGAAGTTCTCGACGACGGTCGGCTGCTCGTAGATCTGGTCGAGATCGAGTTTGCCCCACTGGAAGCGGCCCTGCCACCGATCGCCCGGCTTCACGGCCTTCTGCGGGAAAGAGGGCAGGGGGAAGTCGGCGAAGAGGTCCGTTCGGGAAGGCTCGCCGGCCGTTCCCTGCATGGGCACGTACAGCGGGATCGATCCGAAGACCTCCTTGCCCGTGGGGTCGAGGCGCATGTAGATCGGCGCCATCTCGTAATCGTAATAGCGGCGCGGCTCGGTCTGATCGAGCGTCGTCAGCGTCGCATAGTCCTTTCCCTTGTCGGGAAGGGCCTGCATGCGGAGGAGGCCGTCACCGTTGGGGTACCGGTTGTCCACCGCATAGAGGAGCCGGACGGACTCCGACTCGAGCGGAAGCTCGGCCGCGCGGCCGCCCAACTGGTTTTGCGCTTGGGTGATCGTCGAAACCGCGACCCGCTGCTCCATGTTGTAGACCATCTGGGCGCCGGGGACGAACTTGTAGCGCAACGCGATGCCATCTTCCGGGATTGGAATGTTCGCCGAGTTCTGGACGACGACGTCGACCGAAGAGCGGTCCACGATGCGCGGAGCGTCGTTGAAATCGACGTAGAGCACCACTTCGATCCGCAGATCGCCGTCGGGAATGTTGCGCGCCTTGGTGTCGAGAATGTACTCGTAGAACTTCTCGCCCTTGTCAAGCACGGTGGCTTCGACGAACTTGCCGCCGACGAAGATGCCGACGTAGCCCCCGTCCGGGATGCTGTCCCCAGGGATGTCGATCTTGACCTTTTCGCGCACCTTCGATCCCTCCGCCGGGCGGACGATCGTGAAAGGCGCCTGCGCCAGCGCGAACGCCGCGGCGAACAAGCCCAACAAAACTCCAATGCCTCGCTTCATGCGAATTCCTCCAAACAGGGCAGCGACGACCGAGCGGACCGCGGCGCATACCCCCGTCGATACGATTATGACGCGATTCGCTTCGCGTTCGTTACAGAAGAGGGTGGGTGGTTTGTGGTTTGTTGTTTGTTCCCCATAATGAAACGGTGAGCCCCACGCTTCCCGAACTCGACTCCCTGAACCCCCAGCAGCGCGAAGCCGTGGAGCACGCTTCGGGCCCGTTGCTGATCTTCGCCGGGGCCGGCTCCGGGAAGACGCGGGTGGTCACCACGCGCATCGCCCGCCTGCTTGCCGAAGGGATGTCGCCCTCGCGAATCCTCGCGGTCACCTTTACGAACAAGGCGGCGCGGGAGATGCGGGAGCGCGTGGAGAAACTCGCCGGGTCGAGGGCCTCGGGCATGTGGATGGGGACGTTCCACTCGGTGTGCGCGCGCCTGCTCCGCATCGACGGCCGCTCGATCGGGCTCAATCCGCAGTTCACGATCTACGACGACGCCGACCAGATGTCCCTGATCCGCGACATCCTCAAGAAGCGCGACCTGGACGACAAGCACGTCCAGCCTCGGGCGCTTCTTTCGGAGATCAGCAACGCCAAGGAGAAGCTGTGGTCGCCGGAGAAGCACGCCGAGCAGGCCGCGGGGTTCTTCGAGAAGATCGCTTCCGACGTGTACAAGGAGTACAACCGCCTGCTCGAGAAGGCGAGCGCGCTGGACTTCGACGATCTGCTGCTCTACACCGTGCGGCTGCTCGAGCAGCGCCCCGACGTGCTGGAGAAGTATCAGGACCGGTTCCTCCACGTGCTGGTGGACGAGTACCAGGACGTGAACCACGCGCAGTACCAGATCGTGAAGCTGCTGGCGGGCCGGCACCGCAACGTGGTCGTGGTGGGCGACGACGACCAATCGATCTATGCGTGGCGCGGCGCCGACGTCTCCCTGATCCTCAAGTTCGGCTCGGACTATCCGGACGCGAAGGTCGTGAAGCTCGAGCAGAACTACCGCTCCACGAAGACGATCCTCGAGGCAGCGCACGAGGTGATCAAGCACAACCGGTCGCGCGCGGACAAGCAGCTTTGGACCGACAACGACGCCGGCGCGCCGATCACGCTCTCGGGAGCGGGCACCGAGCAGGACGAGGCGATGGCCGTCGCCGAGCGGGTTCTGGCGGACACCCGTGCGGGCCGCCGCAGCTACCGAGAGTTCGCGGTGCTGTACCGCACCAACGCGCAAAGCCGCGTCCTGGAGGAGGCCTTCCTCATGTTGCGCGTACCGCACGTGTTGGTGGGCGGTCAGCGGTTCTACGAGCGCAAGGAGATCAAGGACATGGTCGCCTACCTGCGCCTGGCGCTGAACGAGGCCGACGACGTGTCGGTGCGCCGCGTGCTGAACACGCCACCGCGCGGCATCGGCGCGACCACCATGCAGCAGATCGTAGCGTGGGCCGCGGCGCGATCGTCGCCGCTCTGGCACGCGCTCGTCGACCAGGAGCTGCAATCGACGCTTCCCAAGAAGGCGGCGGGAGGGGTGCGCGCGTTCGTTTCGGCCATCGAGGAGGCGCGCTCGGGAGCCCAGTCGGGACCAGTCACGCCGCTCCTGAGGCACCTGATGAACGCCTCGGGCATGATCGAGGCGCTGAAGCTGGAGCGCTCGGACGACGCCGTGGCAAGGCTCGAGAACCTGCAGGAGCTGCTCACGGTCACTACCCAGTACGACGCCACCACGGAGGAGCCGTCGCTGGGCGGCTTCTTGGAGAGCGTTGCGCTCGTGTCCGACGTCGACGCGCTCGACGGCCACGGGGGGGACGCGGTCACGCTCATGACGCTCCACAGCGCGAAGGGGCTCGAGTTCCCGGTGGTGTTTCTCACCGGATTGGAGGAGGGGGTGTTCCCGCACTCCCGCTCGATGGCATCCGATCGCGAACTCGAAGAGGAGCGGCGGCTGTGCTACGTGGGCATGACCCGCGCGATGGAGGAGCTGCATCTACTCTACGCGCACCGGCGCACGGTGTTCGGCACGCCCGCGTTCAACCGCCGCTCTCGGTTCTTGGAGGATTTGCCGATGGAGCGGGTGGTGGAGTCCGGCGGGTTCGGGCCCCGCAGCCCCGATATCCGGCGCGTCGAGTCGGACCGCACCGGCCGCTATCGGACCAGCGAACCGTCGCGCGCCGCGGTCGAGGCGCCGCGCAAGCTGAAGGGCCCGGACTGGAAGCCCCCGTTCGAGGTGGGGCAGCGCGTGCGGCACGGCAAGTTCGGCATCGGCGTGGTGATCGCGTGCAATCCCGTCACGAACGACGCCGAGGTCACGGTCGCCTTTCCCGGTGTCGTGGGAGTGAAGCGCCTCGTGCAGAGTCTGGCGAAGTTGGAGGCCGTGTGAGGTTTGCGGCGGGCGTTGCGGCGGTGCTCGCGCTGGCAGGGTGCGCGCGCCACGAGCTGTTTCCGCTGGAGCTGGGTCGAAGCTGGACGTACAACGTGCGGACGGGTTTTCCCCGCAGCGTCGAGCAACTGAAGGTCGAGGCGCCGACCGCGGTGGCGGGCGTGGACGGGTGGCAGTTGGCCAGCCCCTTGGGAGTCGCGCGGGTGGCGTGGAAAGACGGCGTGCTCCTTGCCGAGGAGACGAGCAATCTGCGCTTCACGCCGCCGCTTCCGATCCTGGTCGACGGCGAGCCGAAGGCGACGCGGACGTGGAAGGGAACGGTGCGCCACTTGGGTCGGGAGTTCGACGCGGCGGCGACCTTGATGCAGTCCGAAGGGCGCGACACGTTGGGCTCCAAGCAGGTGGACGTCGTGAAGACGGATCTCCGGATCCGACTCGAGGGCCACGAGATTCTCGTGCGCAGCGCCTATGCGTCGGGGGTCGGGCTGGTGAGGCAGCGCCAGGAAACCGATGGCCGCTTCGACGTGGAGATGGAGTTCCTCGGCGGCGGCTAGGCTGCCCCTTTGTGGGAAGATGGGAACGATGGCACAGGAAGAAGCACTGTCGGAGCGGCTGGTCGTCTTGCGGGACGTGAAGGCGAACCCCAAGGTCAAGACGTTGATCGACGGCGCGAACAACGTGATGAAGGCCATGGGCTACACGGAGCACGGGCACCGGCACGTGGGCGTGGTGTCGAGCATCACCCGTTACATCCTCGAGGGACTCGGCACTCCGCAGCGCGAGACGGAGCTTGGCCAGATCGCGGCGTACCTGCACGACATCGGCAATGTGATCAACCGCAGCGACCACCCGATCTCCGGCGCGAACATCGCGTACTCGATCTTGACGGAGATGGGGATGGACGCCTCCGAGATCTCGCCGATCCTCGGCGCCATCGGCAACCACGAAGAGCTGCTCGGGGTGCCCGTGAGCACGATGTCCGCTGCATTGATCATCGCCGACAAAAGCGACGTGCACTTCAGCCGCGTGCAGAATCCGATCCAGGAGACGTTCGACATCCACGACCGCGTGAACTACGCCGTGCAGAAGAGCCGCGTCGAGATGGACGCGACGGCCCAGACGATCGAGCTGACGCTCCAGATCGATACGACCCACGCATCGGTCATGGAGTACTTCGAGATCTTCCTGAGCCGCATGGTGATGTGCCGCCGCTCCGCCGACACGCTCGGCTACCGGTTCCTGTTGCGGGTGAACGGCGTGAATTTGGAGTAGGGGCGAGGCCTTGGGCCTTGGGCTCGGCTCGTCCTTCGTCCTTCGTCCTTGGGTCTTGGGCATTGGTCCCTTGGGCGTTGGGCCGGTCACCTGTCATCCCAGCCCCTTTATCATCCCAGCCCCAAGGGCTCGGCTGGCGCCGGCTGGGAAGGCGAAGAAACCGAGCTACCCTAGGCTCAGGAGTCCACAGAGTCAAGACCGTCTGCGCATTGGTGCCTTAATTGCCCGTTCCCGAGCTTGGTCCCGGCCTATTCGGTGGGAAGTTTGGAGAGGCGTTCGCCCCCCGAGGGGGCGAAACGCCATCCCGTTTAGGAGATTGGAGCATACCCCCGGCCGGCTTGGACTCCCCTTTCGATGGAGGTGTCTGAAATGTCGAATCGCAAATCACGCCGGCCGCTCAAAGTGGTCCATCCCAAAGCGGCGGGTATCGACCTTGGGTCGCAGGCCCATTTCGCCGCCGTCAGCCCCGAAAAGTGCGAGGAATCCGTTCGCTCGTTCGGTTGCTACACGTGCGATCTGGTCTCGATGGGCCAATGGCTTTTGTCCCACGGCGTCACGAGTGTGGCGATGGAGGCGACGGGTGTGTACTGGGTTCCCGTTTACGAGGTTCTGGTCTCGATGGGTCTGAGCGTGCAGCTGGTGGACGCCCGGAAAGTGCACAACCTGCCGGGGCGCAAGTCCGACGTGCAGGACTGCCAGTGGCTGTGCGAGCTTCACAGCTACGGCCTTCTTTCGCGCTGTTTCGTTCCCGAAGCCCAGGTCCTGCCCTTGCGGGCGCATCATCGGCAGCGGGAGCATCTTGTCGAGTTGCGTTCGAACCAGATCCTGATGATGCAAAAGGCGCTCGAGCTGATGAACCTGCAACTGCACAAGGTGCTGAGCGACATCACCGGAGTAACGGGCATGGAGATCATCCGCGCCATCCTCGCAGGCGAGCGCGACCCGCAGGTGCTCGCATCCAAACGACAGCCTGGCGTCAAGAAGAGCCAGGAGGAGATCGTCAAGGCTCTGGAAGGGACGTTCGCGGAGCACCACATGGTCGCCTTGCGCCAAGCAGTCGAACTGTACGACCACCTGGAAGGGATGCTTCGAGAGATCGATGGCTGCCTGAAAGAGGAACTCGAGCGGTGGTGTTCGCGCTACGGCCGAGAACCGGTCCAGCACCCATCGCAGCGCAAGCCCCGCAAGAACGAAGCCCGCTTCGACCTGAGCGGCACTCTTGAGGGCCTGACGGGGATGGATCTCACGAGAATCGACGGGTTGGACGCGCTCTCCTTGCTGAGCATCATCTCCGAATGCGGCACGGACTACAGCCCCTGGAAAACATCCAAGCACTGGACCAGCTGGCTCAAGCTCGCTCCCTGCAACCGCGTCAGCGGAGGCAAGCGTCTGCGTGGCTTTACGATGCCTGCGGCATGCCGCGTGTCCAAGACGTTCCGACTCGCGGCGCAGTCCTTGCACCACAGCGATTGCGCCTTGGGCTGCCAACTCAGACGGATCGCGGCCCGCCGAGGAATGCCCGCGGCCATCAAAGCGATCGCCCGGAAAATCGCGACCGCCTACTACAACGCCATGACCAAGGGCCAGGAATATGTCGACATCGGAGCAGCGGCATACGAAGAACAACAGAGGCGACAAAGACTCAAGGGCATGCAACGGCAGGCTCGAAAACTGGGCTACCAACTCGTCCCGGTCCAGGACACTCCTGAATCTGCAGCGGCTACAGTTTCTTAGGAGCGAAGTCGAGGATCCGCTCGCAGGGGGCACGGGTGTCCGAGCGCGGGTGCGGGCCGGGTGGGGCCAGATCCCTCGACGTTGCTCAGGATGACGGAACTCTGCAACCCCTAGCGACCTTGGCGTTCCTTGCGTGCAACTCCCCCTCCGCGCCTCAGCGTGAAACTCCCCCCTCGCGTTCCTTGCGTTCCTTGCGTGCAACTCCCCCTCCGCGCCTCAGCGTGAAACTCCCCCCTCGCGTTCCTTGCGTTCCTTGCGTGACACCCCCCTCCGCGCCTCTGCGCCTCCGCGTGGAACTCTGCAACCCCTACTAGCGCCCTTTGCGTTCCTTGCGTGCACCTCCCCCCGCGCCTCAGCGCCTCCGCGTGAAACTCCCCCTCGCGTTCCTTGCGTTCCTTGCGTGAAACTCCCCCTCCGGGTATCCTCTTCGCGCAAACCGGCTCTCTGCTCCGCGTGGCGGAGTCGACCTAGGCCAGAGGGAGCATCATGAACAAATACGAAGCGTTTTACATCGTCAAGCCCGAGTTCTCCGACGAGGACGTCCAGAAGATCGCCGACAAGTTCAAGGCGGTCGTCGAAGAGCGGGGAGGAACCGTCGAGTCCGCCGCGAAATGGGACAAGAGGAAGCTCGCCTACGAGATCGACGGCCACAAGGAAGGCAACTACGTCCTCATGCACTTTGAGTGCGATCCGAAGGTCCCCGTGGAGCTGAATCGACAAATGAGGATCAATGATGATATAATTCGTCATCGGATCTTCCGAAGAGAGGAGGACTTAAGTGATTAACAGAGTCGTGCTCGTCGGTCGCCTCACCCGCGATCCCGAGCTGAGAACAACCAACACCGGCAAGAACGTCGCGAACTTCTCGATCGCGGTCGACAAGCGGTTCAAGGGCGGAGACGGCGAGGATACGGCCGACTTCTTCCGCGTGAGCTGCTGGGAGAAAACCGCCGAGTTCGTCGCCAACTACCTGACCAAGGGTCGCCTCGTGGCCGTGGACGGTCGTCTGCAGTCGCGCAAGTACCAAGCGAGCGACGGCTCCAACCGCGAAGTCGTGGAAGTGGTCGCCGAGAGCGTCCAAGGCCTCGATCGGCCGAGGGACGACGCCCACACTGGAGCCCCCGCCGCGACCGCGGCCGTGGCCGCCGGTTCCGGCGCCGCGCCCACCGAGGACGAGTACGACCCGTTCGCGGACGAGTAGGCGTGTCCCGCGGGTGCTACGCCCGCTTGACGGGCTTCGGTGCAGGTGCCATGGGTGCCACGCCCGCTTGACGGGCTTCGGTGCAGGTGCCTCGAGTGCCACGCCCGCCTGACGGGCGTGCGAGCAGGTGCCGCGGGTGCCACGCCCGCTTGACGGGCGTGCGAGCAGGTGCCGCGGGTGCCACGCCCGCTTGAAGGGCGTGCGAGCAGGTGCCATGGGTGCCACGCCCGCTTGACGGGCTTCGGTGCTGGTGCCGTGGGTGCCACGCCCGCTTGACGGGCGTGCGAGCAACTTCAGTTACCGGGCTGCCCAGGTCTCGGATCGTGGGTGGGCTGGTTCCGATGGCCACGCCCGTCGAGCGGGCGTGGCATCCCTCGCGCCCTGATCAGCGCCTTGAGCGAAGGACCATCCACCCGGCGGCGATCCAGAGCGTGAGCGTCAGCAGGGCGAGGCCGCGAATCGACAACTCCTGGCCGGGTTGCCAGCCGATGCCCCCGTCCGCGGTCGGTCCCTCGCTCATCATGAGAACTCCGCACCCTCCGCACGAGAGGAGGCTTGCGGCAACGCAGACGGCGACAGCCCGTCTCCACCTCACGCCTTCTCCTCGAGACCGGTGAGCTGCCGCCAATCCAGGCACAGAGGCGCATCCTCGTCCCGGTACTGGTGGCGGAGCTTCGCCAGTTCGGCCTTCATCTGCCGCACGACGCCCTGGTAGTTGGGGTTGTGGTAGAGGCTCCACAGCTCGAGCGGGTCGGTCTGCAGGTCGTACAGCTCCCAAAGCCCCAGAGTGTAGAACTCGATGAGCTTGTACCGCTCGGTACGCACGCCGCGATGCTCCCGGACCCGGTGGTCGGCGGGGTACTCGTAGTAGTGGTAGTAGACGGCCTGTCGCCAGCCGCCGGGCGCTTTGCCCTCGAGAATCGGGACGAGGCTGCTGCCCTGCATGTCCTTGGGTGCGGGGATCCCGGCGGCGTCGAGGAATGTTTCGGCGAAGTCCAGGTTCATCGCAAACGCTTTTGTGGTGGTGCCGGGCGCCGTATGGCCCGGCCAGCGCACGAGCAGCGGCGTCCGGAAGGACTCCTCGTACATCCACCGCTTGTCGAACCAGCCGTGCTCGCCGAGGTACCACCCCTGGTCCGACGTGTAGATCACGAGAGTGTTCTTCGCCAGTCCCGTCTTGTCGAGGTAGTCGAGGACGCGCCCCACGTTCTCGTCCACCGAGTCTACACAGCGGAGGTAATCCTTGGCGAACCGTTGGTATTTCCAGCGCACCAACTCTCTTCCTTGCAGGTTCGCGGCTTTGAACGCCTCGTTCTTGGGTCCGTACGCCGCGTTCCACGCCTCGAGCTGCTCTGGCGTCAGGCCGCCTGGTTGCGTGAGCTTGAGGTCGTTCGGGGTCAGGTCCTTGGCGACGGTCATCGTCTGCTCGTGGGCGGGCTGCTCGCGCCCGAGGTACGAGTCGAACAGCGTCGGCGGCTCCTTGATCTCGACGTCGTCGTACTTGTTCAGGTACTTGGGCCCGGGCTGCCAGTTCCGGTGGGGCGCCTTGTGTTGGTACATGAGGAAGAACGGCTTGTCCTTCGGGCGATCCTTGTCCAGCCACTCGAGCGCGAGGTCGGTGATGATGTCGGTCGTGTAGCCAGTGTGGGGCACGATGCCGCCCGCGGTCTTCATCTTCGGGTTGTAGTAGGGGCCCTGGCCTTGGAGGATGTGCCAATAGTCGAACCCGGTGGGGTCGGTTCCGAGGTGCCATTTGCCGATGACTGCGGTCGAGTAGCCCGCCTTCTGAAGGATCTTCGCGACGGTCTGCTGCGAGCCGTCGAAGACCTGGCCGTTCTGCACGAATCCGTTGAGGTGGCCGTATTTGCCCGTCAACACCGTGGCGCGCGATGGCCCGCACAGGGAGTTCGTGACGAAGCACCGGTCGAAGCGCATCCCCTCGTTCGCGATGCGGTCGAGGTTCGGCGTGGAGTTGATGCCGAACCCGTAGGCGCTGAGGGCCTGATACCCATGGTCGTCGCTGAAGATGAGGAGGATGTTGGGCCGCTCGGCGGACGCGAAGGTCGCGAGCAGCGCCCCGGCGCAGCACAAGGCTTTCATGTTGCGGAGCTTCGGCGGCGGGGGCGCGGATTCCTCCGCACGCGGAGGCGCGGAGGGGGGAGTTGCACGCAAGGGACGCTATGGGCGCTAGGGGTTCACGCGGAGGCGCAGAGGCGCCGGGGGGGGGAGTTGCACGCAAGGTACGCAAAGGGCGCTATGGGGTTCACGCGGAGGCGCAGAGGCGCGGAGGGGGAGTTGCACGCAGGGGCGCGGAGGTTCCCGTCATCCCGAGCAACGTCGAGGGATCTGGCCCCAACCGGCCCGCACCCGCGCTCGGACACCCGTGCCCCCTGCGAGCGGATCCCTCGACTTCGCTCGGGATGACCAAGGGGCTGGGATACCAAGGGGCTGGGATACCAAGCGGCTGGGATGATCAAGGGGTTGGGATGACCGGCCAAAGGCCAAAGGCCCAAGGCCCAACGCCCAAGGCCCAAGGCCCAAGGCCCAAGGACGAAGGACGAAGGACGAAGGACGAGCCGAGCCCAAGGCCCAAGGACGCCTCTACCCGCCCCGACTCAGCTTCTCCAGCGCCATGCGGTGGGCGGTGGCGAGGGCGTCGGACTCGGGCACGTCCACGTCGGGGATCACGCCGGTGCCCTCCCAGTTCGTCTTCGTGTAGGGGTTGATCGCGCGGCCCACAGGGATGAAGGCGGAGAAATGGTCCGTTAGGCGAACGGTGCCGCCCGGGTTCGCGCCGCCCCAGGTGGGCTTGCCGATGATCGTGGCGCGTTTGAGGTTCTGGAGGTTGTAGGTGAACTCCTCGGCCCCGGAGCCCGTGCGCGGCCCGACGAGGACGTACACCGGCTTGTCCACGTAGCGCGGTCCGTCGAGCTTCTTCAGAGTCCAGAACTCGATCGTCCGGTCGCCTTCGCGGAAGTAGAGGCTGTTGAGGTGGACCGGCTTCTCCCCAAATAGGTAGCTGCACAGCAGCTGCACCCCTTCGGGGTCGCCTCCGCCGTTGCCTCGCATGTCGATGATCAAGGCGTCGGTGTCGGCAAGGAACTCCATGGCGGCCTTCGCCGGGCGAGCCGCGTCCTTGCCCGCCATGAACGAGCGCACCTCGAGGTAGCCCACGTTGCCCTCCAGACGCTTGACCGTCTCGAAACCCATGTTTTGCCGCCGGATCATCTCGTTGCGAGCCTTGATCTCTTCCGGGCCGGGCTCGGCGCGGTCGGCTCGCTCGGGCAGCTTGGCCGTACTGTAGCGAACGCGAAGGTGGGCGTCTTTGCACAGCGAGTGGAGGTCGTCGCTCAGTCGCTGGGCGAGGGCTTGGCCGTCCGTAATCGCGTCGTAGCTGCCCTCCTGTAGGTTCTTCCTCAGCAGTGCGGCGCCTTGGGTTGCCAACTCCTTGAACACGTACCGCGACTCAAACGCGTCGGCGAGCGAACTCACCGCGCTCGTACGCTCGGTTGCATCGAGGCCCTGGGCGCCGGCGGCGACGCTGGCGGCGACGAGAAGGAGGAGAGAAAGCTTGCGTGCGTTCATAGGCGTGTTCACGATACGGCAGATGGCCGCAACCTTCGTCCTTCACGTGCCTCGATCGGGGCTTTGGACCCTGGAGATTGCTTGACTTCCCGCGGCGGCGTCGGGCAGAATCGCGTTGAAATCCGGCAACCGCCGGGTCTCGTTCCCCAGCGCTGCGGCGGCTTTCTACGCCCGGGCTCCATGTGAGGTGGATGGCTGGGGAGGGGTCGATGAACGCTAACACTCCCAGGGGGTCTGACACAACGATGCGCGCGGTTCCGCCCAGTCCGGGCCGGGCCCGCTTTGCCAACTTCGCGTGGTTCGTCCTTGCGTACAACCTCGCGGTGATCGTGTGGGGCGCGTTTGTGCGCGCGAGCTTCTCCGGCGATGGATGCGGCAGCCACTGGCCGCTGTGCGACGGCGCGCTGATTCCCCCCTATTTCGACTCGAAGACGCTGATCGAATTCAGCCACCGCATGATGAGCGCCCTGGACGGCTTGCTTGTCCTGGGTCTTGCCATCTGGGCGTACCGGCTCTTCGCCAAAGGCTCGCCGGTGCGCAAGGCCGCCCTTGTTTCCCTGTTGTTCATCGTCTTCGAAGCGCTGATCGGACGCGGCCTCGTGAAGTTCGGATGGGTAGCGCACGACGCGTCCTCCGCCCGCGCGGTCGTTCTGGCGGTGCACCTCGCGAACACCTTCGTGCTGATCGGGGCGTTGGCGCTGTGCGCGGCGTGGAGCGCGGGCATCCCTCGTCCCAAGTTCAAGGGACAGGGCGCGATGGGTTGGGCGATCGCGGCCGCGATCGTCGGCCTGCTCGCCATCGGCATCAGCGGCGCCGTCACGGCGCTGGGCGACACGCTCTACCCGCTGAGCGACGCCCACGCGACGGTGGCGGACATCTCCGACCCGACGAAGCACTTCTTGGTGCGGCTTCGCATCCTGCACCCGCTCCTCGCGCTCGTCGTGGGGCTGCTGCTCACGCTCGTGGCGGGGCTCGCGATGAAGCTGAGGCCTTCGGCGAACACGCGAACCGCCGCGCTGTGGGTCATCGGGATCTTCGGTTCGCAACTCGGGCTCGGCCTCCTCAACGTCGTGCTCAAGGCGCCGATCCCCATGCAGATGGCGCACCTGCTGCTCGCCGATGTGAGCTGGGTGGCACTCATCGTCCTTGCGGCCGGCGCCCTCGCCGAGGGTGTGGAGCGGGTCGAATGGGTCCCGCAATCGGAGGCCGAGGGCGCGCGCGCCGGCGAGCGGGCGACGTGGCGGGCTTACGTCGCACTCACCAAACCACGGGTGATCAGCCTTCTTCTCTTCACGACCATCACCGCGATGTTCGCGGCGGCCGGCGGTTGGCCCGGCCTCTGGCCCCTGGTCGGGGTGCTCGTCGGCGGGTACATGTCGGCCGGAGCGGCGAACACGATCAACATGGTCCTCGAACGGGACCTCGACGCGCTCATGCGCAGAACGTCGACGCGTCCGACGATCACGCACCAGATTCCGGCACCCAAGGCCCTGACCTTCGGGCTCGGACTCGCCGCCGCCTCGTTTGCGATCCTGGGCCTGGCCTCCAACCTCATGGCCGCAATGCTCTCGCTGGCAGGGCTGGTCTTCTACGTGATCGTGTACACGATGATGCTCAAGCGTCGCACGTGGCAGAACATCGTGATCGGGGGAGCGGCGGGCGCGTTCCCGCCCCTGGTGGGATGGGCCGCCGTCACCGGCTCTCTTTCCCCCTTGGCGTGGACGCTGTTCGGGATCGTGTTCCTGTGGACACCCGTTCACTTCTGGGCCTTGGCGCTGCTCATCAAAGACGACTACCACTCCGCGGGCGTGCCGATGCTGCCGGTGGTGCACGGCGAACGGGCGACGGTCCTGCAGATCGTGGGGTACGCGGTGCTCACCGCCGCGCTCACCGTCCTTCCGTGGTTCTTGGGGCAGGTCGGCTCGCTCTACCTGTGGACCGCCATCGCGCTGGATGTGCTTCTGCTCGTGCGGTCGATGCAACTTTATGTGGACCCGGCGAGGCCGCGCGCCGTTTCGCTTTACAAGTACTCGATGCTTTATTTGGCGATTCTGTTTTTGACCATCGCCGTCGACCAAGCGAGGATCGTGTAATTGATTTGGCGTCATGGCAAAGGACCCCAAACGTGGGGTAATTTCCCGCGGTGGGGTTGGAGCCGGTTTTGCCGGCCTGTGCCGCGTCGGGGGGCGTTGCGCGCGGACGACCGAGGGGGAACGGAGGAAATTCATGGCTCAGATCTTTAAGCCGAGCGCCAACACGCTCGTCAAAATCAGCCTGATCGTGGCGGCGAGCATTCCCGTCATGGCGATCTACGGGGGGATGACCATCACCCGGTCGCCCGCCAACACCAACGTCGGCGTTCCTCTCAACCAGCCCATCCCGTTCAGCCACCTGCACCACGCGAAGGAGCTCGGCATCGATTGCCGCTACTGCCACACCGCCGTCGAAGAGTCCTCCGCCGCCGGCGTACCCCCGACCGAGACGTGCATGACGTGCCACTCGCAGATCTGGACCAACAGCCCCCTTCTCGAGCCGCTTCGCCAGAGCTATGCGACGGGCACGCCGATCGAGTGGCAGCGGGTGAACAAGGTTCCCGAGTTCGTGTACTTCAACCACTCGATCCACATCAGCAGGGGAATCAACTGCAACACGTGCCACGGGCCGGTCCAAGAGATGCCCATCACGTACAAGGGTGAGCCGTTCCAGATGGTCTGGTGCCTCGAGTGCCACCGAAACCCCGAGAAGTACCTTCAGGCCAACCCCGACTCCAAGGAGAGCCCGCGCCAGCAGGTTTTCGACCTGTACTGGAAGATCCAAGGCGGCGTGAAGCTGACCCAGCCCGAGGAGGCGCTCGCGCATGGAGAGAGCCTGCCCTCCAACGGGAACCCCGAACAGGGCGCGAAGCTCGTGAAGGACCTCAAGATCGACGTCAAGCAACTGGAAGATTGCTCGATTTGCCACCGCTAGGAAACACGACTGGATGGACAACGAAAAGACACCGCCCCTGGATCTTTCCGCGATCCGCAAACGACTCGAAGGGAAGTCGGGGAAGCGCTATTGGCGGAGCCTCGAAGAGGTCGCCGACACGCCTCAGTTCCAGGCGTTCCTCGAAGACGAGTTCCCGGGTCGATCGACGCTTCTCTCGCTGGATCGGCGCGACTTCCTCAAAGTGATGGGCGCGTCGCTCGCCCTCGCCGGTCTGGCGGGTTGCCGGCGGCTCCCCAAGGAGGAGATCGTTCCCTACGTGACCCAGCCCGAGGAGATCGTTCCCAACGTGCCGCTTCGGTACGCCTCGGCGCTTTCGATCGCGGGCTTCGGGTTCGGTGTGCTCGTCGAGAGCCACGAGGGGCGTCCCACCAAGATCGAGGGGAACCCCAACCACCCGGCCAGCTTGGGCTCCTCCGATCAGTTCGCCCAGGCGGAGATCCTCAATTTCTACGATCCCGATCGTTCGCGCATGGTCCGCAAGAACGGCGACCCGTCCACCTACGAGGCGTTTCTGGCCGAGCTCCGGCCCGTCCTGACGAAGCAGCTCGCTTCGGGGGGCGCCGGCTTGCGGGTGCTCTCGGAAGCCGTCTCCTCGCCCACGATGGCGGGACTGATGGAGAAGATGCGCGCGAAGTTCCCGGCGATGCGGTGGCACCAGTGGGAGCCTGCGCACCGCGATGCGGCGCTTGAGGGGGCGCGGCTGGCGTTCGGGGAAGACGTCGACACGATCTACCACTTCGACCGCGCGAACGTGATCCTCTCGCTCGACGCGGACGTGTTCACGGCGATCGGCACGAACGTGCGGTACGCCCGCGATCTGATGAAGGGCCGCCGGGTCGAGGGTCCGGCGTCGACGATGAACCGGCTCTATGCGGTCGAGTGCACGATGACGCTCACGGGCGCGACGGCCGACCACCGAATCGGATTGCGCGCCGAGGAGATCGAAGCGTTTGCGCGGGCGCTTGCCTCGCGGCTCGGGGTCGCCGGAGCGACCGGTGCGACGCCCGCCTCGGTGCCTGCGCCGTGGTTCGACGCCCTGACGCGCGATCTGATGGACAACGCCGGGTCCGCTGTCGTGGTCGCCGGGCACGAGCAGCCGGCCGTGATCCATGCGCTCGCCCACGCGATGAACGCGTCGCTGGGTGCGGTGGGGACGACCGTCAAGTACATCGAGCCCATCCACGCCAAGCCCGTGAACATGACCGAGTCGCTGCGCGACCTCACGGGTGCCATGGGCGCCGGGCGCGTGGACACCCTGATCATCCTGGGCGGCAATCCCGTGTTCAGCGCCCCCTCCGACGTGCCGTTCGCCAAGGGTCTGGCGTCCGTGAAGCACACGGCGCATATCGCGCAGTACGACAACGAGACATCTGCGATGACCACGTGGCACGTCAACGAAGCCCATCCCCTCGAGGCTTGGGGCGATGTGCGCGCGTACGACGGCACGGCGTCGATCGTGCAGCCCCTCAGCGAGCCCCTCTTCGGCGGCAAATCGCAGATCGAGGTGGTTGCCGCGCTGCTGGATACGCCCGACTCGGGCTACAACCTGGTGCGCGCGCAGTGGAAGGCGAAGGTCGGAACGACCGGCACGGGAAGCGACCAGGCGTTCGAAAAATGGTGGCGCCGGGCGCTCTACGACGGTGTGATTCCCAGCACGTCGGCCGCGAAGAAGGCGCCGACCCTTGTCGCAGGCGTTCCGGCCGTGGTGGCCCGTTCCGCCGGCTCCGGAGGCATCGAGGTCGTCTTGAGACCCGATCCCGGGATTTTCGACGGGCGGTTCGCGAACAACGGGTGGTTGCAAGAGCTCCCCAAGCCGTTTTCAAAGCTCACTTGGGAGAACGCGGCGTACATGAGCGTCAGCACCGCCGAGAAGCTGGGCCTGACCCAAGAGGATTACGTCGAGATCTCGCACCAGGAGCGCTCGGTCAAGGCGCCAGTGTGGTTGGTGCCCGGTCTTCCCGACGATTCCATCACCCTCCACCTTGGCTTCGGCCGAACGCGCGGCGGCCAGGTCTCGGATCTGAGCGACGGATTCGACGCCAACGCGCTTCGGACGTCGGCCTCTCCTTGGGAGGTGAGTGGAGCCAAGGCCGTCAAGGCGCCGGGCCGCGCTCGACTGGCGACGACCCAGCACCACCACGCGATGGAGGGCCGCGACATCGTGCGCGTCGGCACGCTTGCCGGTTTGGCGAGCAATCCGACCCTCGCCCCCGCGCCGGAGGGCGAATCGTCGGAGGAGATGACCCTCTACCACGACCGGCCGTTCGACTTCAAGACCGGCAACCAGTGGGGCATGTCGATCGATTTGGGCGCGTGCACCGGTTGCAACGCGTGCGTCGTGGCGTGCCAGGCCGAGAACAACATCCCGGTCGTCGGCAAGGAGCAGGTGATGCGCGGGCGCATCATGCAGTGGATCCGGATCGACGGCTACTACGGCTCAAATCTCGACGACGCGGAAGTCCACTTCCAACCCCTCACGTGCATGCAGTGCGAATCCGCACCGTGCGAGCCCGTGTGTCCCGTCGGCGCCACCGTGCACAGCCACGAAGGCTTGAACCAGATGGTGTACAACCGCTGCGTCGGCACCCGGTACTGCTCGAACAACTGCCCGTACAAGGTGCGCCGGTTCAACTTCTTGAACTACACCGACAACATGGAGCAGTTCAAGCAGCAGGAGCGCATTCCCCTCCTGCGGATGCTCAACAACCCGAACGTGACGGTCCGCGGCCGTGGCGTGATGGAGAAGTGCACGTACTGCGTTCAGCGCATCAACGCGGCCCGCATCACGGCGAAGAAGGAAGGCCGGGACATCAAGGACGGGGAGATCGTGACGGCGTGCCAGCAGGCGTGTCCCACGCAGGCGATCGTCTTTGGCAACATCAACGACCCGGAGAGCGCGGTGGTCAAGCGCAAGGCCAACCCCCGCAACTATCTCCTGCTTGAAGAATTGAACACGCGACCGAGGACCACGTACCTGGCCAAGGTCAAGAATCCGAATCCGGGGATCGGGGCAAACTGATGGCGAACGACGCGATTGTCCAAGACACACTGATCGAGGGCGAACAGACCTACGAGACGATAACCGAGCGCATCAGCCGTGTGGTGATGAGCTGGAAGCCGCACGGCAAAGGGTTCTACTCCCTGCTGCTGATCGGGTTCCTCTTCGTCAACGTCCTGATGATCTCGATCGGCTGGCTCCTCTACAAGGGCATCGGGATCTGGGGAAACAACATCCCCGCCGCCTGGGGCTTCGACATCATCAACTTCGTCTGGTGGATCGGCATCGGCCACGCCGGCACCCTGATCTCCGCGATCCTGCTCCTGATGCGCCAGAAGTGGCGCATGTCGATCAACCGGTTCGCGGAGGCCATGACGATCTTCGCGGTCATGTGCGCGGGCATGTACCCGTTGCTCCACACGGGCCGCCCCTGGGTCGCGTACTGGCTGTTCCCCTATCCCAACGTCCTCGCGGTCTGGCCGAACTTCCGCTCGCCGCTGGTTTGGGACGTGTTCGCGGTCTCGACGTACTTCACGGTCTCGCTCCTGTTCTGGGGCATCGGCTTGATTCCGGACTTCGCGAGTCTTCGCGACCGGGCGACGAAGCCGTCGATGAAGCTGGTCTACGGCGTCCTTTCGATGGGATGGCGCGGGTCGGCGTACCACTGGGAGCGGTACAACCAGGCGTATCTGATTCTCGCGGGCCTTTCGACGCCCCTCGTGCTTTCCGTCCACACGATCGTGTCCTTCGACTTCGCCGTGTCGCTCGTGCCGGGGTGGCACACCACCGTCTTCCCGCCCTACTTCGTGGCGGGTGCGGTTTACGCGGGCTTTGCGATGGTGTTGACCCTCGGCATTCCGGCGCGGAATTGGTACAACCTCAAGCAGTACATCACGGACAAGCATATCGACTGGATGTGCCGGATCATGCTGACCACCGGCTTGATCGTGTTCTACGGGTATCTGCTCGAGATCTTCTACGCGTTCTACAGCGCCAACATCTACGAGCGGTTCATGATGATGAACCGGTTCGGCGGACCGTACGCGCCGTTCTACTGGACCCTGATCTTCTGCAACGGGGTGGCCCCGCAGATTCTCTGGTGGAAGAAGGCGCGCTACCACATTCCGACGGTGTTCGGCGTGTCGCTCATCGTGAGTCTCGGCATGTGGCTCGAGCGGTTTATCATCATCCCGGTGTCGCTGCACCGCGACTTCCTGCCGTCGTCGTGGGGCTACTACTCACCGACGATCTGGGACTTCGGGATGTTCTTCGGAACCATCGGGTTCTTCCTGTTCATGATGATGTTGTTCATTCGGTTCCTCCCCATGATCTCGATCTTCGAGATGCGGGAGCTGTTCCACCACACCCAGCACGAGGAGCACGCGCACAGTCATGCCGTCGCGGCGCCCGCGGGCACGGGAGGCAAGGAGTAAGCGATGGGTTACCACGGAGAGCCAGAGGGTGGGGTCTACGGGATCGCGGCGGAGTTCGACAACCCGGAAGACCTGCTGGTGGCGGCGATGAAGGCCTCGGAATCGGGCTTCACGAAGATGGACGCGTACACGCCGTTCCCGGTGGAGGGGCTGTCCCAGGCGTTGGGGATGCGCGATGTCCGCGTGAAGTGGATCATCTTCATCGGCGGCTTGCTGGGCGTGTCCGGCGGCATGGGGATGATGTACTACATTTCGGTGATCGACTACCCGCTCAACATCGGCGGTCGTCCGCTGTTCAGTTGGCCGGCGTTCATTCCGGTCGCGTTCGAGTGCACGGTGCTCATCGCGGCGTTTGGTGCGGTGTTCGGGATGCTGGCCCTCAACGGTCTGCCGCGGCCGCATCACCCTATCTTCGACACGGCGAACTTCGAGCGGGCGTCCCAGGATCGGTTCTTCCTCTGCATCGAAGCGGAGGACCCCCAGTTCGATCAAGCGGAGAAGTTCCTTTCCGGCGTCGGTGCCGTGGCGGTGACGGAGGTGGAGCCCTCGTGACGTTCTCGAATGGGATTCGCGCGGTGGTCGCCGGGGGCGGCGCGATGCTCGTGTTGGCGGGATGCCACACGGACATGTGGGTGCAGCCGCGCACGAAGGCGCTGGACAAGAGCACGTTCTACGCCGACGGCCAATCGGCCCGGAAGCCGGTCGCCGGCACTGTGGCGCAGGGGCATCTGAACGCGGACGACGCGTTCAGCACGGGGTTCGTCAACGGAAAGCTGGTGACCGAGTTGCCCGTTCCGCTCACGAAGGCGCTGCTGGAGCGGGGCAAGGAGCGTTTCACCATCTACTGCACGCCGTGCCACGGGCAACTGGGCGACGGCAACGGGATGATCGCCCAGCGAGGCTTCAACCTGCGCAAGAAGCCGGCGAGCTACCACACCGAACGGCTGCGGAACATGCCGATCGGGCACTTTTTCGATGTGATCACCAACGGGTACGGCGTGATGTTCAGCTACGCGGCAAGGGTGAAGCCCGAAGATCGATGGGCCATCGCGGCGTATATCCGCGTGTTGCAGGCCAGCCAGAACGCGACCGCCGCCGGCGCCCCCGCGGAGGCCGCCGGGAGCGATGTGAGCGCGCAGATGCACCCGACTGAGGAGGCGAAGGTCGTTCGATGAGCAACGAAACACCACAAGGGATGGGACTGCACCGATTCGGGTCCGTGGGGCTGGTCGTCGGTCTCGTGGGCATTCTCGCGTGGGCGGGCCTGTTCGTTTCGGCTGGCGAAGAGGCGAAGCACGCGTTGCTGGGTTCCTACCTGTTCGCCTTCATCGTGCTCGTGTGCATGACGCTGGGGTGCTTTGCCCTCACGTTGCTGCACCACACGATTCGGGGGCAATGGGGACTCTCGCTGCTTCGGTTCTTCGAAGCGGGCGGCGGTCCCACGGCGCTGGGATTCGCGCTGGTCGCCTTCATTCCCGTCGCCTACGGTCTTCACTCGTACCACCTCTATCCTTGGGCGGACCCAGCGCACATCGACGAGATCGTCCGCCAGAAGCAGTGGTGGTTGAACGAGACCGGCTTCATCGCCCGGACCGTGTTCTACTTCGTGGTCTGGATCGCCTGGTCGGCGTACCTTCGGCGCTCGTCGGTGCTCCAGGACCAGAACCGGGACCCGAACGAGGCGATCAAGCGCACGAACGTGTCGGCGCCCGGCTTGGTGATGTTCTTCCTGACGGTCACCGCGGCCTTCACGGACTGGATCATGACGCTGATGCCGCACTGGTACTCCACGGTGTGGGGCGCGTGGCTCGCGGTCGGATCGGCGCTGCTGGCAATGGCGTTCTGCACGGCGATGTTGCTCGCCCACCGCGGGCAACAGCCCTTCAAGGACGTGATCGTGCCGGGTCTCACCAAGGACCACGGCAATCTGCTGTTCACGATGACGATGCTGTGGGCGTATCTGATGCTCTCGCAGTTCCTGATCATCTGGTCCGCGAACCTGAAGGAGGAGATTCCGTACTTCCTCGCACGGTCCGACCACGGGTGGCAGTTCTTGGGGTGGATCGTGATCATGGGGCAGTTCTTCCTGCCGTTCTTCACGCTGCTGGCTCCGCGGACGAAGGCCCACGCGTCGCTGCTCATCAAGGTGGCCGTGTGGATCTTCGTGCTCCGCATCCTTGATCTATACTGGACTGCGATTCCCGCGATCCGGCACGACGGCAGTCCCCTTCCCACCGTGGCCGACGCCCTCGCGTTGCTCGGCCTGGGCGGGCTGTGGTTCTCGGTCTTTGTGTCGCAGCACAAGAAGGCGAACGCCTTCCCCGTGCACGATCCGCGCATCCGACAGGTGGTCGAACATGCATCATAAGTCTGAGCCCGACGACGTCAACGAACTGAAGAAGCTGGGTTACGACCGGCGCGACGTGCAGTTGAAACCTCTGGCCTGGGCCGTCGTGGGCTTCTTCGCGTTCACCGTTCTCAGCGCGATCGTGATGATCCCCTTCTACAAGATATTTGTCGGGGGACCGCTGTTCGCAGGGGAGTCTCCCCAAGCCATCCAGCGTCGCTGGGAAGAGCCACAGCCCCCGCTGCAGAATCGGGAGACGGCGAAGACCGACATCGTGGACCTGCGCAAGAAGGAGCACGAGGCGCTGACGACTTCTGGACCCTCCCTCGAGGAGCCGGGCAAGTACCGGATCCCCATCGACCAGGCGATCGACGAGATCGCCGAGCGCGGCTTGCCGCAGCCGGCCGCGCCCAAAGCGCCGGAGGTGGCGCCGCAATGAAACTCGCAAGAACCTTGTTGGCAGTGGGCACGCTGATCGGAGCGGTCGCCTTGGTCGGAGCGCAGAACAGCCCTCCGCCGAGCGGCCCTTCGCCGCTGAGCCCCACTTCGGGACTCGCCCTCGTGCAGAAGCTCGACGCCCAGGTTCCTTTGGACGCCAAGTTCAAAGACGAGACGGGACGGGACGTCGTCCTGGGCGAGTACCTCGGGAAGAAGCCCGTCGTGCTGATGCTCGTGTTCTACCGATGCGCGGGAACGTGCGCCCTCGAATTCGACTCGATGACGCAGACGCTGCGCGCGTTCAAGACCGAGAAGCTGGGCCGCGACTTCGACGTGGTCACCATCAGCATTCACCCGAAGGAGACGCCGGAGCTGGCGGCGGAAACCAAGAAGGATTACGTCGAGAAGATCAAGAGCCGACAGCCCGATGCCGCCCAGGGTTGGCACTTCCTGACCGGCGAGTACGAGCAGGCCCGCAAGGTCGCGGACGCGGTGGGCTACTCTTACGTTTGGGATCCGGTCAAGGAGATCGTCCGACACCCCGCGGGCATCATGGTGCTCACTCCCGAGGGGCGCGTGTCGCGCTACTTCTACGGCGTGGAGTTTCCCGCGAAGCCTTTGAGCGACGCGCTGGTGCAGGCGTCGAGCAGCCAGATCGGCCCCAAAGCGGAGGAGATTCTGCTCGGGTGCATCATGTACGACCCCCACAACGGGAAGTACACGGTCAATATCCGCCGCGCGCTCAGCTTTGCGGCAGGCCTCACCGTGGTGGTGCTGGTCATGAGCATGGTCGTGATGGGTTTGTCCAACCGCCGGCGCGCCCGTGCCGGCGATAAGGAGGGCGGCGACTCGGCCTAGCGCCGGAGCCAGGTTCCATGTTCAACTTTCCGCTTCGTCCCGAGGCCGCCTCGACCTTTGCGGGTCAGCACGACCTGCTGTTCGGGATTCTGACGGTCCTTACGATCGTGTTTTCCGTGCCGGTCATGATCTTGGCGATCATCTTCGCCGTCCGGTTTCGGGCGGGCAACAAGGTGGACCGGTCGCGCCCCAGCCACGAGAACCTCAAGCTCGAGCTGACGTGGACGATCATCCCGCTGCTCTTGGCGTTGGCGGTCTTCGGCTACAGTGCCAAGCTGTTCGTCGACCTCCGGAAGCCGCCAAAGGACGCGATGGAGATCTTCGTGATCGGCAAGCAGTGGATGTGGCACATCCAGCATCCCAACGGCGTGCGCGAGAACAACGAACTCCACGTGCCGGTGGGGGTGCCGGTCAAGCTCACCATGATCTCCCAGGACGTGATCCATGCGTTCTACATCCCCGAATTCCGCACCCAGTACATGGTCGTGCCGGACAAGTACACGCAATTGTGGTTCCAAGCCACCAAGGAGGGCGAGTACATGATCCTTTGCAACCAGTACTGCGGCACGCAGCACTCGGAGATGGTGGGCAAGGTGATCGTACAGAGGCCCGACGAGTTCCAGAAGTGGCTCGCCGACGGTGGGCGTTCCATGCGTCCGAAGGATCGAACGATGGTCGAGTCGGGCGAGGATCTCTACAAGCTCTACAACTGCGCAAACTGCCATGGAGACGTGGACACGCCGCGCGGCCCTTCGCTGTATGGCCTGTTCGGCAAGCGCCAGCAGATGACGGACGGCACGACGGTGCTGGCGGACGACGAGTACCTGCGCGAGTCCTTGCTCAAGGCCGAGAAGAAGCTGGTCGCGGGCTACATCGCGACGATGCCGAACTACGAACAGGAGCTAAGCGAGGAGCAGGCGCTCCAGTTGATCGCCTACATGAAGACTTTGGGAGTGCAGAAGCCGGCGGCCCCCGCCGCACCGGCGGCCGCGACCACCCCTCAGGAGGGTAATCGATGAGCGCTACGGCAGCTCGACCAGAAGAACTCGACGACGCGACACGTCCGAACTACCTGAACGTGTCCCACACGATCAAGTCGTGGCTCCTCACGCAGGACCACAAGCGGATCGCGGTGCTCTACCTCGTGTCGATCTCGTTCTTCTTCCTGCTGGGAGGATTGGCGGCGTCGATGATCCGTCTCGAGCTGACCTCGCCCCGCGGCGTGATGCTCGAGTCCGAGACGTACAACAAGATGTTCTCGGCGCACGGGATCATCATGGTGTTCCTGTTCCTCGTGCCCTCGATCCCGGCCACCTTCGGCAACTTCGCGCTGCCGATGATGATCGGCGCCAAAGACTTGGCGTTCCCGAGGCTGAACCTGCTGAGCTGGTACCTCTACATGATCGGCGGCGGCCTGATCCTCGCCGCGCTGCTGATGGGCGGCGTGGACACGGGGTGGACGTTCTACACGCCCTACTCGAGCATGTACAGCTCGGGACATGTCGTGCTGGCCATTGTCGGGGTCTTCATCGCAGGCTTTTCATCGATCTTCACAGGTCTCAACTTCATCGCGACGGTGCACAAAATGCGTGCGCCTGGAATGACGTGGTTCAGGATGCCGCTGTTCGTGTGGGCGATGTACGCGACGTCCGTGATCATCGTTCTCGGCACCCCGGTCGTCGCGATCACTCTGGCGCTGGTCGCGGTCGAGGCCACGATGGGCGTGGGCATCTTCAGCCCCGCGCTGGGTGGCGATCCCGTGCTGTTCCAGCACATGTTCTGGTTCTACTCGCACCCGGCGGTTTACATCATGATCCTGCCGTCGATGGGCGTGATGAGCGAGCTGATCGCCTGCTTCTCCCGCAAGCGGATCTTCGGCTACCACTTCGTGGCGTTCTCGAGCCTCGCGATCGCGGGTCTCGGGTTCATCGTGTGGGGCCACCATATGTTCACCTCGGGCCAGTCGACGTTCCAGAGCCTGGTGTTCTCCCTGATTTCGTTCGTGGTGGCGGTTCCTTCCGCGGTGAAGACCTTCAACTGGATGGCGACGATCTACAAGGGCAACGTGGATCTGCGTTCCCCGATGATCTTTGCGCTCGGCTTCCTGGGTCTGTTCGTGGTGGGCGGTCTTACGGGCCTTTACCTCGCGTCATTGGCGACGGACGTGCACCTGCAGGCCACGTACTTCGTGGTCGCGCACTTCCACTACATCATGGTGGGCGGCGCGATGATGGGCTTCCTCGGCGCGCTGCACTACTGGTGGCCGAAGATGACCGGGAAGATGTACTCCGACAACTGGGCGAAGATCGGCGCTGCGCTGGTGTTCGTCGGGTTCAACCTCACGTTCTTCCCGCAGTTCATCCTGGGCTATCTGGGGATGCCCCGGCGGTACCACTACTACGACTTCGCCCCGCAGTGGCAGGCGTACAACATCATGTCCTCGGCCGGGGCGTCCGTCCTGGCGTTGGGGTACATTTTGCCGGCGTTCTACCTGTTGCACTCCCTGAAGTACGGCAAGCCGGCGGGCCGCAACCCGTGGGGCGCCGTGGGGCTGGAGTGGCAGACGGAGTCGCCCCCGGACACCCACAACTTCCACGAGATTCCCATCGTCACGCACGAGGCGTACGATTACGCCGCGGTGGACGAGATCGAGCATGCGCAGGCCCAGGAAGTCATGAAGAAGGAAGCACACATGGGGAGTGACGAGTAGTGTCAACCGCCACACACACGCGGCCCGATCCGGCGGAAGTCGATCTTCACGTCCAGTTCGAGGACATCGAGCAGCAGAACGAGACCTATCTCGTCGGCATGTGGACGTTCCTCGTCACCGAGGTCATGTTCTTCGGCGGCCTCTTCCTGGTGTACATCCTCCAACGGTGGATGCACGCGCCGCAATGGTACGTGATCCACGAGCAGTTGGATTGGCGGCTGGGCGGTCTGAACACGATGATCCTGCTGTTCAGCAGTTTCACCATGGCGTGCGCCGTCCATTTCTCGCAACTGCGCAAGTTCGACAAGCAGCTGCAGATGCTTGGCATCACGATCCTGTGCGCGTTTGGGTTCCTCGTGGTGAAGTTCTTCGAGTGGAGCGCCAAGATCGAGCACCATCTGGTGCCGGGCGCGCACTTCGAGTGGGCGCATGCCGGCGCCTCGAAGGGCGTCGCCGAGATGTTCTTCGTGCTCTACTTCTCGATGACGGGCCTCCACGCCATCCACGTCATCATCGGCATCATCGTGATTGGAGTGCTCGCGACGCTCGTGGCCAAGCGCCACACCTCGGTGAACCGCGACTATCTGCCGACCGAGATGATCGGCCTGTACTGGCACTTCGTCGACCTGGTCTGGATCTTCCTGTACCCGCTGTTCTATCTCATCCCCAAGTCATGAAAGGCACCCACGTTCTCCCGCTCGGCGTTTACGCGAAGAACTTCGCGGCACTGGTCGTGTTGATGGTCCTGACCATCGCCGCCGCGCAGTTCGACGTCGGCGATCACCTGTTCGCCGAGGGCAGCGCGGCCGCGACGTTTCTGAACAACGCGATCGCCATGGGCATCGCGGTGACCAAGGCCACGCTCGTGATCCTCTTCTTCATGGGCGTGAAGTACACCACCAAGCTTGTGCAGATGTGGGCGATCGCCGGCTTCGCGTGGGTGTTGCTTCTCATGATCACTTACGGCGACTATTCGACGCGCAAGCCCGTGGAGGGCTGGACGCCCTCGAACGAGATCATCCTCGGCGTCAAGAAGTTCCCCGGCCCCGTCAACAGCGATTTCAAGCCGATCGAAGGCGAAGCG
The DNA here is from genome assembly GCA_023957775.1 of Fimbriimonadaceae bacterium. Classification (NCBI taxonomy): domain Bacteria; kingdom Bacillati; phylum Armatimonadota; class Fimbriimonadia; order Fimbriimonadales; family Fimbriimonadaceae; species Fimbriimonadaceae bacterium. The sequence continues at coordinate 184,999 of JAMLGR010000004.1, forward strand.
GCGAAGGGACACTAGGAAGGCCGGGAACCGGGAACCGGGACTCGGGAACCGGGCCCCAACGGGGGTCGCAAAATCTCGCGATTGCACCCAACAATCTCGGCTAGAAGCGGCACTATGAAGTGTGGGGCAAAAGCCGAGCAACGACTCAAAGAGTAAGTGTGCCGAACGCCTCTGGGACGAGCATGGTGAGGCGGTGTACCGATTTGCGCTCCGGCTCTCCGGCAATCGGTCGGTGGCCGAGGACCTCGCGAGCGAGACGATCCTCGCGGCGTTGCAGAGGCTGCATCGGAATGCGGACGAGCCACTTCACCGCGCCTATCTGTTCGGCATCGTCGTGAACAAGTGGCGGCGCGTTCGCAGAATCCGGACCGACGCAATCGACGATCTCGTCGCCTCAAACTCGCCCAATCTCGCTGCTCTCATCGACCTTGAACGAGCCTTTCGGCAGCTGCCGCCGAAGCTCCAAGAGGTGTTTGTCTTGGTGAAGGCCGAGGGCTTCACGTCCAAAGAAGCGGCCGAAGTGCTGAGGCTCCCTCAAGGCACGGTGCAGGCCAGAGTACACGAAGCGGTCCACCGTATGCGGCGCCTGCTCGGCGTCGAGATCCCAGTTTCAACAACTCCTCGAGAGGCGAAAACATGAACATGGAAGAACCGATTCACTTTTCGGGCTGGCGAGACCGGGCCGCCGAACTCGCGTTGAAGGACACCGTGCTGGACTTGATCCCCCGTCGGGACCGGTCCCGCCGCTTACGCGTTCTTGCTTTGGGCCTTGGCGGCTCCAGTCTGGCCCTCGGTGCGCTGTCCCTGTTCGTCTTCTTCGGTTCATCCAAGGTGACGCTGGCTCAGGTGATTGCGGCCGATCAAAAGGCCGACTCGCTGACCATCGTGCACAGACGGATCATGAGTCCCGAGAAGGGCGGTGGTTTCACGGTCACGACGTGGGTTTTGGGCGACCAGACACGCACGGAGCTGCAGCGAGCCCTGGACCCTGAGCCGACCGGCGACTTCTACTGCACGCATGGAGAGGAGACGATCTGGTACCGCTCCGCGCTCAACCTGGTTGTCTACGACGCCAAATCAAAGATTCAACCGAGGGCGAATCGGGCTCCAAGGGTCGAGGAGATGCTCAAGGACTTCGCTGCCGCCAAGGTCGAAGAGGGCTACAACTGGAACGGGCGCACCGTGACGCGGTTCACGTACAAGGCCGATGTCGGCAACACCAACGTGGATGAAGAGTTGCTTGTGGACCCGGAGACCAAGTTGCCGATTCGGTTCACCTCGATGCGGGACCGCGGATCGTGGGGAGATGAGTGGACCTACAATTACGCCAAGTTCGACCCCGCTCGCCTGAAACCGAACGTCCCCGCGAGCGCGCAGGTCATCGATCATCGAAAGCTGCGTGAGCCAATGGCCAGGATTGCGAAAGACGCCAAGGGTGCAGTTGCGATGGTCGTCATCGCTCCATTTGAGGTTGCCGTGCTCATGGAGGCCGCTCGCGTCCAAAAGGCGCCCTTCGGGATCTTCGAAATTGCGTTGACCGCGAAGGACGGTTCGACCAAGATGTACAAAGGACAGTTCGCTGACCCGTTGGGATCGGGCTTGTTGCGGGTTGGGGGGAGAGACTTTGCCGTGATAAGATCGAGTCGGAACGACCCTCACTGGGAGGAGCACTGGTTTGGGAAGAATGTCGCGGGCCACGTCAGGTTCAACGGCGAGACCTACGCGTTCGCGGACGTGCCAACCGTGGCGGCGGGTGGGATCTTCATGCTCAACGAGCCCTTCTCCGCTGCCTACTGGGCTGCCCATCCCAACAAGAACAAGTAGTACCTACTGCGGAGAGTCCCCCCCAGCGCCTCTGCGCCTCTGCGTGAGACATCTCCTAACGCGCCAAAGCCAACTCACACATCGCCCGCATCCCAACCGGCAGCGCCTTGTCGTTGAAATCGAACTCTGGCGCGTGGAGGTTGGGGTACTGCTCCTGCGTTTCGCCGAGGAGGCCCAGCCAGTAGAAGCACGCCGGGCACTCGGCGCCGTAGAACGAGAAATCCTCGGCGCCCATCACCGGCTCCACTTCGTCCGGCGAGAGGGCGTCGCCGAACACGGGTCCTAGGGTCTCGCGCAGGCGCGCGACGGCAGACGCGTCGTTGCACGTCACGGGGTAGCCGTAGTTGAAGCTCAGCTCGGCCTTGGCGCCGAACGCGGCCGCCACCCCTGAGGCGATCTCGTCGATGCGGCGCATCGCGAGGTGGCGCGTGGCCTCGTTGAGCGTGCGCAGCGTGCCCACCAGCAAGGCCGTGTCGGGAATGATGTTGCTGGCCGTGCCCGCAACGATCTTGCCGATCGTGACCACCACCGAGTCGAGCGGCTTCACGTTGCGGCTCGCAATCGTCTGCAGGGCGGTGACGATGTGGCTCGCGACGACCACGGGGTCGATGCCCATGTGGGGCATTGCGGCGTGTCCGCCCTTGCCGGTCACCAGAATCTCGAAACCGTCGGCCGAGGCCATCATCGCTCCGACTCGCGTCGCGATCTGGCCGACCTTCATGCCGGGATAGCCGTGCAGCCCGAAGATCATGTCCGCGCGATTCCCAAGCACCGTACCCGCGAGCGCGCCGTCGTCCACCATCTTCTTGCCCCCACCGCCCCCCTCCTCCGCGGGTTGGAACAACAGGAGCACGTGATTCGGACGCTCCTCGAGCTTAGAGAGCACCCGGGCCGCGCCGAGCAGGATCGACGTGTGTCCGTCATGGCCGCACGCGTGCATCCGCCCCTCGTGGGTCGAGCTGTACGGAAGACCCGTGTTCTCCACGATCGGGAGGGCGTCCATGTCCGCGCGGAGAGCAATCGTGCGGGCACTCGGCACGGTTGCGGGAATGAGCGCGAGGACGCCCGTGCCTCCGGCCAGACCGGGCACGTGCTTCACACCGAGCCGCGTGAGTTCCCGCTGCACCACGCCGCTGGTTCGGACCTCCTGGTACCCCAACTCCGGATGGGCGTGCAGGTCGTGCCGGATCTCCTCGATCTCGGGCAACTCGGCGGCGATGGCTTGGGCGAGGTCCATAGGGAAGAGAATACTTCGTTGCGGGAAACGGGAATCGGGAATCGGGAATCGGGGGACGGGAATCGGGAATCGGGAAACGGGAATCGGGGGACGGGAATCGGGAGTCGGGGAGGAGGGCGTGCCAAACTGATGACTTGGCTGACGCGCCCCCTTTCCAACGAACCGCGCTCCGACGGGCCTTTGCCCCCGGCATCGCCGCGGTGCGCAGCCAGATCGGGCCTCTGGTCGTCATCCAGATCGCCGCGGTGATGCTCGTCATCGCCTACTACCGAAGCCCCGAGATGCAGACGGTCGCGGCGAAGCTGGCCGGGGTCAAAGTGGCGGGGGGGCTGCTCTTCTCTTTCCTGGCGGGGGGCGTTGCCGGAGGGGCGATCCCCGAGTTCGCCAGGCTCCTTCTGCGCCGCATCCCGCGGTTCGATCGTGCCTGGGCCGCCACAGCGGGCTACAACGCGCTGGTCTATGGGGTCGTGGGCGTCCAGGTGGACCTCTTCTACCAACTGCAGGGGCTCGTCTTCGGCACGGGCAACGATGCCCAAACCCTCATCGTCAAGACTGCGGTCGACATGTCGCTCTTCACCACGGTGATCAGCATCCCCACGGCCGTGTTCCTCTACGCGTGGAAGCGCAGGGGATTTCGGTTCGACGGGTGGCGTTCGGCCTTCTCGCGCAGGTTCTACGCCAAGGAGGTGTGGCCGACGCTCATCCCCTGCTGGGCGTTCTGGATCCCCGTTCTCCTGTGCGTCTACGCCATGCCCGCCGACTTGCAGTTCTGCTTCGCGGTGCTCGCCGAGGCCGCGTGGAGCATGGTGTTCGTCTTCATGGTCACGAGACCCTAACCGCTGCCGTCGATTCGCCCCTCGGGCTTCGACGGCAGCGGATACTTGGCCACGTACGCTTCCAACGCGTCGATGTCGACGAGTCCCAGATTCCAGCGCATGCCTGGGGCGGCCTTCAATACCTCGAACCCATCGCCACCGTTGGCGATGTACTGGTTGACGGCCACGCGGTAGGTGCGGCCGTCCTCCACGGGTTGCCCCTTCAGCGAGGCGGAGAGCAGACGGCTGCCCACGGGCTTCGAAGCGTCGAACGCGTAGTGGAAGCCCCTGGAAACCTGCAGGAAGCGACCCTCCTTCTCTTCGAGCCCGCTTAATCCGTACTCGAGTGCCGCCTTGATCTCCTTGCCGGTGAGCTCCATCACGATGAGCGTGTTGGCAAACGGTTGGACCTCCACGAGCTTGTCGTAGGTGATCGTCCCGCTTGGCAAGGGGGCGCGGACGCCGCCGCTGTTCACGACGGCGAAGTCGGGGTTGGAGGCCGCGCAGGCCTCGAGCGTCGCGTCCGCTATGAGGTCGCCCATGGCGGATTCGCGGAGCCGTCCCTCCTCGTTGGGCACTCCCGCATCGCTCTTTCCGACGACTTTCCGTGACGCGGCCAGGATCGGCATGCGGAACGCGTCGAGTGCGGACAGGGCGAACGGGTCGTCCGGAATCGACGCGTCGACGACCACCGGCGCGCCGCGCCAAGCCGTGACGGCGCCCTTGGCGTTGAAGTCCACCTGCAGGTGTCCGAGGACCTTCCCCCACTCCCAGCTCGCGACGAGAAGGGTCTTGTTGCCTCCGGGGTTCTGGACGACGGTCGGGTAGGGCCCCTCGCTGGCGGGGAAGTCGGGATTGGCGAACGTTCCGAGCAACGAGTGGCTGTGTCCCCCGACGATCACATCGACCCCGCGGACCGTGGCGGCGACCTTCTTTTCCAGCTCATACCCGAGGTGGCTGAGCAGGATGACCTTGTTGATGCCCTGTGCCGAGAACTGGTCGACCTCCTTCTGCACGTTGCTCATGAGCTCTAGCATCTTGACCGTCGGCCCCGGGCTGCTCACATCGGGAAGTTGCGGTGTGACGGCGCCCACCAGCCCGATGCGTTGGCCGCCGACCACGATCACAACCGAGCGCTTGATCACGTCTTTGAGGTCCGGATCGCCCGAAACGTCGAGGTTGGCCGCGAGCATCGGGAACTGGACGTTGCGTGCAAAGACGCCGAGCGGCTTGGGGCCGAGGTCGAACTCGTGGTTGCCCACGGCCATGGCGCGGTAGCCCATCAGGTTCATAAAGAACGCGTCGGCGAGTCCCTCGTACACCTTGAAGTACATCGTGCCCTGGAAGGTGTCCCCTCCCGAGAGGACCACGGGGTTGGGTTCGGTGGCCGCGAAGCGCATGAGGAGCGTGACGTGCTTCGCATAGCCCCCGTACATGCCTTTGCCGACCTTGACGGGCTCGATGTGACCGTGGAGATCGTCCGTATGGAGCACGGTCAAGGTGTACGACTGGCCGAACGCCAAGGCGGCGACGAGGGAGATCAGGAGGGAGGCGAGACGTCGCATGGCGGCAGTCTACCAAGCGGTGTCCTGAAGTGGGACAGCCCCCTCCGATCCCATTGGGCCGGAGGGGGCGCCGAGCGTTACGACTCCCGTCGGTGGAAGAACGGGTGGTCGGGCGCCCGCGAATGGCACGCGGAACAGGTGTCCAGCGTGCCGACGTGCCCTTGGACGCGGAGCATCTGCTCGTTGTCCTGAGCGGTCACCGTGGGCACGATGGCGTGGGGGCTGTTGTGGCAAACCACGCACTTGACGTTCTTGTGCCCGACCGAATCACGGAACAGCTTGCCGGGTTGTTCGTACTCGTGCCCAGGCACGTGGTGGCAGCTGCCGCAGCGCGGCTCGTCCACCCAGGCCGTTCTAAGCGGACTACCGACGGCTTTCATGTTGCCATGGCAATCTTCGCACTTCATACCACGCGCGTAGTGCACGTCGCGAAGGCACTGCGTCTGGGTGCCCGGGTGGCAGTTGTAGCACGCCTCTTTGGCGGGCCCCGACCGCATCCTGTAGGGCATGGCGCGCTTGGCGTGCGAACTGTGCATCGCCGACGACATGGACGAGACTCCTGGCACTCCCGCCGTCCCGAGCGCTGGGTCGGCGTGGCAGCTTGCGCACAGGACCGGTTTCTGGTTCATCAGGTCCGTCCCGTGTTTGCGGTCGTGCTTCCTTAGAATGTCTCCGGCGACCGTGTCGCCGTTTTGGGGCCGGTGGCAGTAGTCGCAGTGGATCTCCCAGGAGACGGGAATCACCGCGTAGGTCACGTCCTTGACCTGTCCGTTCTGACGGACCTGCACGCGGGCCAGTTGGTACGGGTCGTTCGCTCCCTGATCCGTGATGGGCGTGATTGGGATGCCCGAGGCGATCCAATCACGGTCGGCCGTAGGAGTCATGGAGCCTGTCAGGCCGTTGCCGGTCAGGCCGACATCCAAAGGGAGAGCGACGCCGAACAGGGCCGGAGCGTAGTCCCAGAAGTTGGTCTTGGTGTGACTCACCGTGTTTCCCGGGATCGAATACTCCACGGTCACGCCGGTCGTCAGGATCTTGGGATCTTCGTTCGAACGGTCGATGACGGTCGCCCGCATCGTGTTGTAGGGCGGGAGGATGCAGATCTCCGAGAAGTCGTCGTTGAGACAGTGCATGCCCAGGTCGTTGTAGGCGATGACCAGCTTGTCGCCCAGAATCTGCGGTGCAGCCGGAGGATCGGGACGGTGGCTGCTGACGGATCCAAAGCCGAGCGTGAGCAACCCACCCGACACGATCGCGAGCAACCAGGAATTCGCCTTCCCCTTGCGGGTGGCTCGAGGACTCTCCAACATGATTCAACTCCCTACGGGCCAGGCACGGCCGCCTGATCGCAAAGGGGCTTGTCCCCCCGGACCCCTCTCGATCAACGCAATTGGCTCCGAGTCGAAACTCGTCGCTCGACCCGACCCATACTCGTAAGTGTAACGGCACTTTCGAAAAGATTCGCAGGCATGTTGCGGAGCGATGGAAAACGGGGCGGGTGGCAATGCACGGACTGGGACCGCGAGACGGGAACAAAGTGATCGACTGGGGCAAGACCTCGCAAGACTACGCCCTTCATCGACCGGGGCCCCCGCCGAGCTTGTTTGAACAATTCTTGGAGCTTGGAATCGGCACGGAAGGGCAGCGCCTCCTCGACCTTGGGACTGGGACGGGCGTGATGGCGCGCCAGTTCGCAAGGCAAGGCGCGCTCGTGTCAGGAGTTGACGTTTCTCCAGAACAGATTGCGATGGCCGGCCAACTGGCTGCGGAAGAGGGCTTGGAGGTCGAGTTCCTTCCCCATCCGGCAGAGGCGCTCCCGTGGTCTGGACCGACGTTCGACGTGGCCACGGCGAATCAGTGTTGGCTCTATTTCGATCGAGAGAGGGTTGTAGCGGAGCTTCGGCGAGTTCTGAAACCGGGAGGGAAGCTGGTGACCTCTCACTTCTCGTGGCTCCCCCGGTTGGATGCGATCGCTCGGAGAAGCGAGCAACTGGTCCTCGAGTTCAACCCGGATTGGAGCGCAGCCGATTGGTCGGGCGACGTGCCGAAAGTGCCTTCCTGGGCGGAGCCCGAGTTCGAAGTAGAGGCTATGTTCGTCTACGATGAGCCGATCGCATTCACGCGAGAGAGCTGGCGTGGCCGATTCCGCGCCTGCCGGGGGGTGGGAGCAGTGCTTTCGGAATCAGAGGTCGAGGCGTTCGATGCCGCTCACCACGCCTTGCTGCATGGGACTGCTCCCGAGTCGTTCACCGTCCTGCATCGTTTGGACGCGCACGTTCTCAAGCCGAGGCCCAGGTCCAACTGGGTTTCGAGCCGAGGGATGGTGCCGCATTGATGACGGTCCGTTGGAAGCAGCGATGCTGATCGTTCTCCCCCGCGCTCCCGCGCCACTCGCCCCCCAGGGACCGGAGACTCGGCTGAATGCGGTTTGGCGCGGGCGGCTGGAACGTCGGTTGGAGCTGCCACGCGGCGGGCAGTTGGTTCTGGTCCTGCCGGTGGAGGGGCCGGGCGTGATTTGTCAGGGCGCGGTTCTTCGCAAGGACCGCTACCTACTGCTTGCCCCGGGCGCGGCTGATTCGACCTTGACTCTCGGTGTACCAGCCGGGCCCGCCGAGGTGTTGGTGCTGTGGCTCAGCTCTGGGTTCATCGCCGAGATGGCCGAGAGCCTGGTCATCCCCGCGGGCTTCCAAGAACTGCTGCATGGAGTGGCGCTTCGCAAGGGAGACCCGTTGTCCGCGGCGGCGGCAGAGCTTGCAAAGGCGTGTCTCGAGGGTCGGCATGACGATGCCGAGGAGGCTGGCTTCGATGTGATCGGGGTCGTCCTGAGCCTCATGCGGATTCGGCATGAGGCGATGCTGAGGCTCGCGAGGCATCGGGGCAGCACGTTGGAAGAGTTGCTGCCCCGGCTGATGCTTGCTCGGCAGATGGTCGAGGCTCGCTTCGCCAGCGCGTTCACCACGCGCGCGGTTGCCGACGAGCTCGGGCTCTCCGAGTTTCACTTTGCCCGCCTGTTCCGCGCGGCGTTCGACACGCCCTTGCGGCAGTTCGTCATCGGCCTGCGCCTGGATGCTGCCCGGCGCCTGTTGGAGTCCAGCAAGGGGTCGGTTCTGGAGATCGCGCTCGAGGTGGGCTACTCCAGCCCCAGCTCCTTCACCCACGCGTTCCGCAGGCGATTTGGCGTGCCTCCCGGGGCGTATCGCGACCAGTTCGCCGAGTGAGCAGGATTCGACAAGGACGCCATCGGGCATGCGGTGGATACTGGTCGTAGTGTGTGAGGTGACCCCGATGTCGATTCAAGCGAAGAACGTCAACCATCCAGGCTACCAAGAGCCCCTCAACGAGCAGAAGTACACGCTCATTCGCGATGCGATCCTGGGCGTGGTCCCAGCCGAAGGTGGAATCACCTTCCAGGAGTTGGAGACCGAAGTGACGGCCCACCTCAAGCGGACGAAAGCGCCGATGGAGCTGTTCCCGAAGCCCGGCTCCGTGAGGTGGTACTGTAAGGTCGTGCAGCTCGATCTCGAGGCGCGGGAACTTATCGAACGCGTACCGGGCAAGGTCCCGCTCCAGATCCGCAAACGTTAGCCTCCCGAGGGACACCGACGGCAAACGACAAACCACGAGGGCCCCTCACCCGCTGCCCCCTCTCTCCCAGAGGGGCGAGGGGGGGCGGACCACAACCACAAACCACAAAACGCCTACGCGTCCATCTTCTGGCGAACCAGGGCCAAGGTCGCCTCCTCTCGCTTTGCCGCCTCTGCGTCGATCTCCGCAGCGCGAGCCAAGATACGATCGACGAACGCCTTGTCCTCGACGCCCGAGGAGTTGATCTGCACGTTGAGATGCGCCCCCCGAACGGCGGCTCGGGCGCACAGGGCACCTACTCCCGCATCGCTCACGGAGTTCGGGTTGCCTTCCGCGGCCATGGCTTCCAGCACCTCCATCGAACGGAGCGCAACCTCCATGGTCTGAAGCGGGACCTGCATGGCCTCCTCGGTGCGTCGTTGGATGGCGTCGTGCCGGGCCGCCTGCTCCTCGTCGGTGCCCTTGGGCAGCTTGAAGGCCGCCATGAGGCGGTCGAACGCGCGCGTGTCCTCGTCCACGAGGCGCAGAAGCTCGTCGCAGCACGCCTGGCCGCGCTCGGCCCAGTCGGAAAACTCCTCCCACCGCGCGTCCCAGCCGCGCTTGTGGCTGGAGAGGTTCGCGACCATGGTGCCGAGCGCCGCACCGAGGGCGCCGGCCAGAGCGGCGACCGAGCCACCGCCGGGCGCCGGTGATTCGGAAGCGACGGTGTAGGCGAACTGGCGCACGTCCAAATCCACGAGGTTCTTCAGGCCGCGGTCCCGCATCGCGTACTCGATGATCCGCTCCTGGGGGTCGAAGGGATCCAGTTCGTCCAAGCCCATGGTTTTGACCGCGATCCGGATCAATTCATCGTTGGGCAGGCCGGTGGAGCGCTGCTGCTTCTTCAGGAAGTGTCGCCCGGCCGCAAGCATCGCCTCGAGGGGGACAAGCCCGACGAGTTCGGAACCGGTGACCCGCATCCCCCGCTCGCCGGCCTTCTCGCAGCACACTTCGTACACGGTGTGGAGCGGCGTCTCGCGCAGGTTGGTGAGGTTGATCGAGACTTGAGCGAAACCGTACTCCTCGATGAACCACCCGATCGCCTTCGTGCTTTTGAGCGCGCCCGGCTCGTACACGGGATGGCCCTCGGCATCGCGCACGATCTCGCCCGTGAGCGGGTCGCCCTCGCGCTTGACGCGTCCGCGCTCGCGGATGTCGAACGCCACGGCGTTGGCGCGGCGCGCGGAGGTCGTGTTGAGGTTCACGTTGTAGGCGATGAGGAAATCGCGCGCGCCGACGGCGGTGGCCCCGGTCTTGGGCTGGAAGGTCGCGGGGCCGAAGTCGGGCTTCCACCGCGGGTCCTTGAGGCGCTCGGGTAGGGCCTCGTACTCGCCCGCGCGGACCGACGAGAGCTCCTTTCGCTCCTCGCTTGTGGCCGCCTCGCCGTAGAGGAAGATGCTCAACCCCAGCTCCTTGCCCAGGCGTTTGCCCAGCGCCCGAGCGTGCTCCGCGACCTCCTCCATAGAGATGCCCGAAATGGGGATCAGGGGGCACACATCCATCGCGCCGAAGCGGGGATGCTCGCCGGAGTGGCGCGCCATGTCGATGCGCTCGGAACCCACCTTCGCGGCCTGGAACGCCGCTTCGCAAACCGCCTCGGGAGCTCCTGCGAAGGTGAAGACCGTGCGGTTCGTGGACTTGCCGGGATCGACGTTGAGAAGCGTCGCTCCTTCGACCGCCGAGACCGCGTCGGCGATCGCTTGGATCACCGCCGGGTCCCGGCCCTCGCTGAAGTTCGGCACGCACTCGATCAGGGGCTCGCTCATGTGTCGAAGTATATCGGTCAATCCAGCTTTCGGAAGTTCACCTTCATCGCCGCGAGCCGCGCGAGGTGGCCCTGGAGCCGCTCCAGGAAATCGGGGTAGGAGCGCTCCGCCTGGGGCGTCCATACGACCTCGGCGAGTGCGCAGATGCGGGGAAAGCCCATGTACTCCGCATACTCCGGCGTGGCGATGTACTCGGTCCAGATCTGGCCCTGGGCCCCGAGGACGCGGGCGGCCTCCTGGTCGGTGAAGCCCTCGGGCACCGGGTCGAACGCGTACACCTTTTCAAGCGGCAGGAACCCTCCGATCGCCAGGGGTTCCTTATCGGTGGGCCTCGCCTGATAGTAGTCGAGGTAGAGGTGGCTCGTGGGCGCCATCACGACGTCGTGGCCGGACTTCGCGGCGGTGATGCCGCCTTGGATGCCGCGCCAGGACATGACCGTCGCCCCCGGTGCGAGCCCTCCTTCGAGGATCTCGTCCCACCCGATGAGACGGCGGCCGCGGTCGGCGAGCCACTTGTCCATTTGGCGGATGAACCACGACTGCATCTCATGCTCGTCCTGGATCCCCAGGGCCTTCATCTTCGCCTGCACGCGCTCGCTGGCCTTCCACTGGTCCTTGGGACACTCGTCGCCGCCGACGTGGATGAACTTCGAGGGGAACAGCTCGATCACTTCCGCCAGCACGTTCTGCAGGAACTCGATGGTGGAGTCTTCGGTGTTGAGCACGTTCGGGTTCACTCCCCACGTGGTCATCACCTTGAGATGCGTGTCCGTGTTGCCGAGTTCGGGATACGCGGCGATGGCCGCCTGGGAGTGGCCGGGCATCTCGATTTCGGGCACCACGTTCACGTGCCGGCGCGCGGCGTAGGCGACGATCTCGCGGATATCCTTCTGGGTGTAGTAGCCGCCGTGGCGCACGCCGTCGTACTTCGGCTCCTTGGCGCCGTAGTGGCCGACGAGGGTTTCGTCGCGCCATGCTCCGATCTCGGTGAGCTTGGGGTACCGCTTGATTTCGACGCGCCACCCCTGGTCGTCCGTGAGGTGCCAGTGGAACGAGTTCATCTTGTGCAGCGCGAGGAGATCGATGAACCGCATCACGAACGCCTTGGGCATGAAGTGGCGCGCGCAGTCGAGCATGGCGCCGCGCCATTGGAAGCGGGGCGCGTCCTCGATGCGGGCGCAGGGAATCTGAACCGGACCCGAGGGTTGGGTGCCGAAGGTCGCCGCGGGCATCATCTGGCGCAGGGTTTGGCACCCGTAGAACAGCCCCGACGGCGAGGCCGCGTCGATGCGGATCTGGAAGGGGGACACCTCGAGGGTGTAGCTCTCGTCGGTCGTGTTGCCTCGCCGATCCGGATCGAGCCGCAGGAGGATCGCGCCGTTTCGCGGGGCCTCGCCTTCGTCGACCTCGAGTTTCAGCCCGGTGCCGGGCGCGATCTGTTCCGCAAAGAGCCTCGCCTCGCCGAGGGCCGCCTCGCTGGCGAGGATCACGGTCTCGGCGTTCAGCTCGAACGTGCCGAGCCCGGGGACGACGGAGACCGGAGCGGGGACGAGGTTGAGGGTGGAGAGAGTCGCCATGGCCATCGCGGAGAGCATGGCGCAGGGTTTACCCGCGATCTTTCAGACGTTTCTCGATTTCGCTCCGGAACGGCTCGGGGAACTCCGTCCACGGCGTAGGCTTGGGGTCGAAAACGGCTGGCTCGCCGATTTCGGCGGCGATCGGATCGCCCGTGCTGAAGACCAGAGTGAGGTGGAACACATTTTGCGTGCCGTGCAGGTACCGGTTCGCCATATCCCAGGCGTAGCCTTGGCTCTTGCCCTGTTGTCGGTTCGAGATCTGGCTGACGAGTTGGCCGATGTCGAGAAGGGGCGTCCGGGCGTTCGGCGCGGCCTCAAGCCAGGGCTGGGCCACATCGCGCGAGTCTACGGCCAGCTTGAACACGGTGTCGCGCGGGATGCCGTTTGGGTACGCATCGGTGACTTCGAAGGGAGGCCTTGGCCATACGTCCTGCTCGTACAGGGCCTTTTCGGCAAGGGCGACTTGAGGTGGCGCCAGTTGGCTGATCGCGATGCCGGCAGGGGAGGCCGCGGCAGTGCGCTGGGCGCGTGAGAACGAGCCTACGAGAGGAACGAGCGCGTTGATAGGAATCGAAACGGTGGGGTATCCCAGCATCGCCACTTCGTCGTGGGGAACTCCATAGCCGATCTGCGCGATCAGTGCGGCTTCGTCCAAGAACCGTACCGAACCGACTTCGACCACGTGTCTGACAAAGCGTTGCAGGGGTTCGAGAGGCTTCTCTAGCCATTCGATCAACGTTGGTCTGGCGTGTCGAACGATCAGCCAGCCGTCCTCCCGGAGCAGTTCGCAACCTCTCAACTGGAGGGCCGTGGCGATCCGGCCGAGCGTGGGCTTGCTCGACCAATCGATCTCCAGGCGCCTCTCGGCCACCGACGGGATCCATGCGATCCATTGCCGCCCGTCGTGCGCCGCGAGGGCGTCGAGACTCTCATAGACCAGGGTTCCGATCCGCGGGTGATCGGCGGGATTGAGCAAGTACTCGCGAATCTCCTCGGTTGGTTTCGGAGGAGTGGTCTGGGTCCTCCGGCTTTCCCACCAGTCGGCAATCCACTGAGCGGTCGGGCTGAGTGGGACCGGAGTCTCCGGGTACCGCGCGTCGAGGTGGGGTTGCGTCTCTCCTTCCAAAAGAAGAGTGGTGACCGAGGCGCGTTCACCCGCCATTCGGAGTGTGGCGACATCGCTTCCTTGCACGGAGACGATCACCCTCGTGCTCGGGTCGAACGCGCGCGGTGATGTCTCGCCGTACCCCACCACCCCGCCGCCTTGGCGAACGACCTCCTGTTGGAACCTCTTCACGGTCTCCGCCAGTTCTCGAAGAATGGCATCGCAGCCCTCCGGAAGGCGATGCTGTCGCCCGTTTGGCTGGTTGGAGAACACGATGCGTTCCAGGGGCTGCAGGCCCGACAGCCGCGCGCCGCCGATTTTGGCGAGAAGCTGGACAAGCCCATTCTGGAACGGGAGTTCCTGATAGAGGCGCGAGAGCTCCTCTTCTGCCGCGGGATCGTAGTTTGCCTGCCACCTCGCCTGGGCGCTTCGAATGCGGGTGACCAGATCCTGACAGCGCGCGTCCGTCCACGGCCTTTGGGCTTTGAGGAGGTTCTGGAGGTGTTCGTCGATCTGCCTGGCCCCCGCCTCGCGTGCTGCTTTCTCAAGGCGCGTCTGGAGTCCCTTCGAGCGCGTGAGGATTCTTGCGTCGCCATCCTTGAGCCACTCGCCGTGAACGGCTTGCGCCAAGTGTTCCAGCACCTCCTCGACGGGCGCTTCGTGCACGTCGATCAGCACCATCTGGTTTTGAATGGGGGGGCGCGCATGAAGCGTCAAGCCCGTTGCCTCGCCAATCTGGCGGACGGCGTTCGAAACCGTCGCGCCGCGGATAGCGAGCGTGAGCGGCGCGGGGCCTATCACAGTGTACGCAAGCAGGGCGAGGATCATGAGCTTCCATGTGGAGGACGGGTGGGGGGACCCATATGTTCTGCGCGCAGGGCCAGAGTGCCAGGTGCTGCTGGCCGGGGCTTGCCGAGGGGTACAACGAAACTCGCGACCGTCGGCGACGCGCCACTTGAAGACGCTCCCGCTGCTTTCGAACGAAGAAGCGGTGCAGCCGGGACTCACCCCTGACACGGGTCGCACCTGCCGTTATTGGCGGGGCCAGGCGTCGGTGCGGAACGGCGGCGCGGGGAGCCCCGCACCGTTGTAGAGGTTGGCGCTCGGGTTGCTGGCCCACGCGTATCGGACGGCCACGGGGTGGGGCACCTCGGCCGACCGCACCACCAGCGTTTGTCCGTCGACCGTGCCCGTCGCGGGAACGAACTTCCGATCGTCGCCCGCGATCTCGAGGCTGGTGACGGTGCCGCCTCGAGCGTTCAACCCTTGCGCCGCGGCGAACTGCACTCGGATCGCACTCCCCTCGACCGCAAACCCCGTGTAGGTGGGACCGAAACCCTGAACGGGACGGCGATAGGCGTCGGCGAGGGCGATCAGCGCGAGGCGCCTGCCCACGGCCTGCTTGTTCTTGGGGTGGATGTCCCTCGCTTCGCCGACGTCGATGGCCGTTGCCAGTCCCACGTGGGGGAGCCTCAGCGCTGCGGCCTGCGCTTCACGCACCCAGGCCCAGTTGAAGCCTGTCTCGAAGTTCGCGAGCTGCACGAAGTAGAAGGGCAGCTCGGGGCGGTTCCACGCCTGGCGCCAGGCGGTGATCATCATCGGGAACAGTTCCGAGTACAACTCGGGCTCGCCCGCATTCGACTCGCCCTGGTACCAGATGACGCCGCGGACGGGATACTTCACGAGGGGTGCGATCATGCCTTGGTACAAACCTCCCGGGACGCCTCCACCGCCGGGGCCGCCGCCTGGGGCGCGCGGCTGAGGGCCGCGTTCGGCCTCGGGCTTCCGACGCCAGGTCTCCATCTCGGCGTCCCATTGCGCTTTGCGCTCGGGATAGGTTTTGAGGCCCTCGAGGTAGGCGCCGAGCCGCTGCCCCAGCACGCTGTGGGCCCGCAGCCAAGGCCGAGGTGTCCACGCCTCCGCGGGCGTGCCGCCCCACGACGAGTGGATCAGTCCGATGGGGACTCCCAGCTGCTGCCGCAGCTCCCGACCGAAGAAGTAGGCCGCCGCCGAGAATCGGGGCACGGTTTCGGGCGAACACCTGGCCCACGTCCCGTAGGCGTCGGCCATGGGGAACTCGGTGGACCGGCGGGGGACGGTGAACAGCCGGATGTCCGGGTGGTTCGCCGCTGCGATCTCCGTCTGCGCGTCCTTGGAGGAGGCGACCGCCATCTCCATGTTGGACTGGCCCGAGCCCACCCAGACGTCGCCCGCCAAAACGTCCGTGAACGCAAGGGAGTTTTGCCCGAGAACCTGCAGTTCGAAGGGGCCTCCCGCCGGGAGCGGAAGCAAGGAAACTTCCCACTTGCCATCGGGACCCGTGACGGTCCGCGCGGAGCGGATGCGGTTCGCCGGCTCGCCCTTCGCGATGTGGACGTTCACGATTTCGCCAGGCGCGGCCCAGCCCCACACCCGCAACGGCACGTCGCGCTGCAGGACCATGTGGTCCGAGAAGAGGCTCGGCATGGCGACCGAGGCGACCGTGGGCGCGGTGGAGAGGGCGAGGGAGGCGAGAGCGAGGAGGGGGCGTACCATCGCTGTCCCTATTCGGCGATGCGGCGGCTTTCCCTGCTTGTTACTTGAGGATGCCTTTGGCCATCCAGAGCGGGTGGTACTCGATGCGGAGCCAACCGGCCTCGACCGCGGGGTCTTTGGCGAGCGCTTCGAGGGCGGCCCTTTCATCGGCCGTGTGGAAGAACACGATGCCGCGAAGGTCCCCGTCGTCTAGGAAAGGGCCAGCGGCGGCGACCTTCCCGTCCTTGGCGAGGGCTGTCAAGTGGGACATGTGTCCGGAAGCCAGACGTTGCGCCGCCTCTGTTGCCGGGTCGCCCCGCTTGGGGCCCCGGTACATGAGGACGACGCCGTACTCCTTCATCTCTGCGTCCTCTCCCACCTTGGCGAAGGGGTCGTCGGGCAAGAACCACGGGTGCGCATCCACAACGAGCTTGTCCATCTTGACAAAGGGGTCGTTGGCAAAGTGTTGCTTGGCGTCGCCTTGGTCCCCCTTGAGGACCACGATGCCGCGAAGGGCGGTGTTGTCCCCGAAGGGACCCGCAGCAGGAGAGATCCCCTCCTTCCAAAGCCGGGTGAGGTTGCCGAGGTGGCCCGTCATGGCCTCCTCGCGCTGCTCCTTCGTCAGCACCTCCTTGTTCGTTCCGCTCTTGAAGAACACGAACGTGTAGTTCGGCTTGGGCGGGGTCTGGAGTCCCAAGACCACGACGGCGAAGAGTGAAGCGAGCATGGGCTCATTATGGGACACCCTCGTGGGTCTTTGGCACGGAGGGCGTGACGCTTGGGCTCCCGGTTCGCGTCGGATGGCTATGAGGCTTCTTCAGATTCTCGCCATCGGTCTGGCGGTCGCTGCGTCGGGCCAAACGCCCACCCCTCCCGCGGCGACGACCTACAAGGGCCACGACGCCCTCGATCACTGGGTGGGCGAGTGGGACGTCTTCATGGGCGGGCAGAAGGTCGGCTCGAGCGTGATCGAGAAGACGCTGAAGGGGTTTGGCGTTACCGAGCACTGGACGAGCGCACGGGGTGGCCAGGGGCGAAGCTTCTTTGTGTTCGACGCGGCGGACGGCACGTGGCGCCAGCTCTGGATCAGCGACACGGGGTGGATCGTCCAGAAGACGGGCAAGCCAATCCAGGGCGGAATCTCTCTCGAAGGCGAATCGAAGTACCCCAGTGGCAAGAAGACCAAGTCGCGCGAGAAGTTGACGAAGAACGCCGACGGGTCGGTGCGACAGTTGATCGAGGACTACGACGAGGCCACGAAGAAGTGGACCGTGGCGTTCGACGGGAAGTACGTGCGCAAGGGCGATCGTTGATCCCTCGACATCGCCCGGGATGACCCCTCTCCTCGCCTTGCGTTACTCGAAGGTGATGCCTTGGGCCAACGCGGGTTTCTCCGTTCCGAAGTAGGTGGTGCTGGTCTGGCGGCGCATGTACGCCTTCCACGCGTCGGAGCCGGACTCGCGTCCGCCGCCCGTCTCCTTCTCGCCTCCGAAGGCCCCGCCGATCTCCGCGCCGCTCGTCCCGATGTTCACGTTGGCGATGCCGCAGTCGGATCGACGTTTGAAATACTCCGCCTCGCGCAGGTCCGTGGTCATGATCGCCGAGGAGAGGCCTTGGGGAACCGCGTTGTGGATCTCGAGCGCCTCTTCCAGCGTGTCGTACGGAATCAGGTAGGTGAGGGGGGCGAACGTTTCCCGCTCGACCACCGCCGTCTGGTTCGGCATCAGCGCGAGCGCGGGACGGACGTAGTACGCGTCGGGCCAGCGCTCCGCGTGCATCCGCTCGCCTCCGATCAGTTCGCGCGCGTCGCGGCGCGCTTCCGCGAGGGTCTCCTCAAGGCACGTGTAAGCATCCTTGTCGATCAGCGGACCGACCAGGGTGCGCGGGTCGAGTGGATCGCCGATGCGGGGGACGACTCCCGAAAGGGCGCCCTTGAGCCTCTGGTACAGGGTGTCTGCGATCGACCGGTGGACGATCACGCGGCGCGTGGACGTGCACCGCTGACCCGCAGTGCCGATGGCGCCGAACAGGATCGACGGCATCGCAAGGTCCAGATCGGCGCGCTGGGAGACGATCACCGCGTTGTTGCCGCCCAGTTCGAGCAGAGCCCGTCCGAACCGCTCGGCGACTTTGGGGCCCACGGCGCGGCCCATCCGGGTGGACCCGGTCGCGCTGATGAGAGGGAGGCGACGGTCTGAGACCAAGAGGTTGCCCACCGTCGCATCTCCCAGCACCACCGAGCTCAATCCATCGGGTGCGGCTCCGAAGCGTTTGCACGCCCGTTCGAACAGCGCCTGGCACGCGAGGGCCGTAAGCGGCGTCTTTTCCGACGGCTTCCACACGACCGGATCGCCGCAGACGAAGGCGAGTGTCGCGTTCCACGCCCACACGGCCACGGGGAAGTTGAACGCGCTGATCACCCCGATCGGTCCCAGCGGCAACCAGTTCTCCTGCATCGAGTGGTTGGGCCGTTCCGAGGCGATCGTCAATCCATACAACTGCCTCGAGAGCCCCACAGCGAAGTCGCAGATGTCGATCATCTCCTGGACTTCGCCGCGGCCCTCTTCGAGGATCTTCCCGCACTCGAGGGTGACGAGCCGGGCCAGGTCCTCCTTGTGGCTGCGCAGCTCTTCGCCGAAGAGCCGCACCAACTCGCCGCGGCGAGGCGCCGGCACATCCCGCCACGCGTGGAACGCCTGGGACGCACGGGCGATCGCATGGTCCACCTCGGCCGCCGAGTTGTTTCTCAGCGAAGCCAAGGCCGAGCCGTCGATCGGCGAGGTGACCACGAGGTCTTCGCCGGAACGGCTGGACAAGTCGACATGCAGGCGAGAGAGGAGTTCGGGTGCGTTTTCCACGGCGGCTCCATTGTATCTGTTGGCGAAGCGGTCGTCCGTCGATTCCTGTTGCCCTGAGCGAGCGGTCTGGGAGGGGCGCAGGGATTCCCCCGAGTAGGCCCCACGGCCATTCGGTTCCAGAACTGCTGCGGCGCGTCAAACCTATGAACGATTGGAAGATGGGCGGATACTCATGGATATGAAGATCCTTGCGTTTTGCGTTGTCTGCTACGTCCTTGTCGGGGCCATTCTGGGTTCGGGTTGCTCGAAAGCGGCTGGCGTGAGTCCGGAACCCGTCGCCGCCGCGAGGGGCGGGATCGAACTGGTCGTCTACACCGGTGATTTTGCCCAGGTACGCGAGGCGCGGCCCTTGGAGTTGGCCGCCGGCCGGAACCGGGTCGACGTCGCCGACGTGAGCCGGCAGCTCGACCAGGCGTCCGTCCTTTACACGTGGAACGATGCGAAGGGTGTCTCGGTGGATTCCAGCACCTACGATCTGGGAATCGAACAGAGCACCCAGCTCCTTCAGAGATTCCTCAACCGCGAGATCGAGCTGGTGTACCGAGGAGACAACGGCAAGGAGGGTGAACGCACGAAAGGGATTCTGCAGGTGGCGACGCCTGGCAACCTGGTCGTCCGTGTGGGCGATCACTTCGTCGTCAATCCGAATGCCACGGTCGAGGTGCCTGCCAATTCGGGCATCGTGCCTGTCGCTCAGCTCAGCGCCGAAGTGGAGAGCAAGAGCGCGCAGAAGGCGACGCTCGATTTGGCCTACATGACGCGTGGACTCAGTTGGAGCGCGGACTACACGGCGATCCTCGACCCAGACTCGGACTCGATGCGGCTCGAGTGCTGGGCCACGGTCACGAATGGAACGGGCATCGACTATCCGGATGCCAAGCTCCAGTTCGTGGCGGGCTCGCCCAATCGGGCAGTGACGGCCTCACATAACAAATTGGAGGCCGAAACGTCGATTGCTGGGGAATGGCAGAGGGAGGAGATGCGGCCTCTCGCCAATCCGATGGCGATGGACTCCGACACTCGTCCGATAGGCGAACTCGTCGCGTACCCTTACAAGTCGACCGCCACGATCCGCCAAGGCCAGATGAACCGCGTGCGGATGATGGAGGCAAACGAAGCCAAGCTCGTTCGCGACTACTCGGTGCGACTGCCCGCCAGCGCCCAGATCTCCGGTGGTGCCTCGGACCAGCGGATTCGAGCGACGCTTGCGATCAACTTTACCAACGACGAGTCATCGGGACTCGGCTTCCCGCTCCCAGCAGGGGCGGTGAGAGTCTATGAGACGTCCGACGCGGGGACGCCGGACTCCATCGGCGCTGCGGGGATTCCGGACACGCCCAAGAACGCGCGAGCCAGCTTGACGCTGACCAACGTGTTCAACGTGTACGCGCTCCCCAAGTTGGTTCAATCCCAACAAGTCGACAAGCGTCATTTGAGGCGGCGTGTGGAAGTGCACCTGCACAACGAGAAGAAGCGGGCGGTAGACGTGCGGTTGGTGGAGGGCTTCTACAGTGCCTGGAAGATCGAATCCGAGTCCAGCAAGAGCACGAAGCTCGACAGCTCCACGGCCCAGTGGAAGGTTTCCGTGCCCGCCGGCGGGGAAACGGTCGTGAAGTTCTCGGTGCTCTTGGGCTAGCGCAAGGGTGCGGAGTAGTCTGGGTGCGTGCGCATCCTCTATCTGGACATCGACTCTCTGCGGCCCGACCACCTCGGATGCTACGGCTACCCAAGGGCGACGTCGCCGAACATCGACGCACTCGCCGCCCAGGGGATGCGGTTTGAAAACGTCTACGCCTCCGATGTCCCGTGCCTGCCCAGCCGCACCGCGTTCTTTGGCGGGCGATTCGGGACGAAGACCGGAGTGATCAACCACGGGGGGCGGTGCGCAGATCTGACACCGCAGGGCGAGACCCGCGACTTTCGATCGCGGCTGGTCGAATCCTCGCTGGCCTCCCAACTCACGCGATTGGGCTACCGAACCGCGAGCGTGAGCCCTTTCCCACGCCGCCACTCGGCGTACCAGATCTTTTGGGGCTTCCATGAAACGATCGATACAGGAAGGGGTGGATTGGAGAACGCCGACGAAATCTTCCTTCCCGTCGCCGATTGGCTGCATCGCAACGGTGCGTCCGACCACTGGTTCCTCCATGTGAACATGTGGGACCCTCACACCCCCTACGACACGCCAGAGTCGTTCGGCAATCCGTTCGCCGGGGAGCCGCCGGTCCCCTGGCTCACGCCGGCGATCCTCGAGCGTCAGCGCGCGAGTTGCGGTCCCCACTCGGCGCGCGAAGTCCCGCACATTACGCCGGATCTACCAGCTTCCTGGAGGTGGGGCGTCGGAGAGATCGCCTCGCTCGACGACGCGCAGGTGCACTGGGACGGATACGACACCGGCGTGCGTTATAGCGATCACTATATTGGCAAGATCCTCGATGAGTTGGATTCGCTCGGAGTCTTGGAGGAGACCGCCGTCGTGGTCGCGGCGGACCATGGCGAGAACCTTGGAGAGCTGAACGTGTGGGGAGACCACCAGACGGCGGACGAGTTCACGTGCCACATCCCTTGCGTCGTGAGGTGGCCGGGCGTGACGGACCACCGGGCGGGACAAGCAGATTCCGGGTTGCGCTACCACCTGGACCTCGCGGCCACGATCGTGGAACTGGCGGGGCCCGCCGGTGCGGACTCGGTGAGGGACGCCGGCTGGGACGGACGGTCGCTCTTCGAGCCGGGGCGCGACGCGCTGTTCCTCAGCCAGGGGGCGTGGAGCTGCCAGCGCTCGATGCGCTGGGATCGGTGGATCTTGATCCACACCGTCCACACCGGGCTCAAGGAGTTTCCGGAGACGATGCTGTTCGACCTCGACGCCGACCCGCACGAGACGACCAACCGCGCCGCCGAGCACCCGGACCTGGTGCGAGAGGGTCTCGGCCGGATCGAGAGCTGGTTTGCAGACGCGGCGAGCGTATGCCCGCTCGGCGATCCGTTCGACGTGGTGCTCGCGGAGGGCGGCCCGTGCCACGCCAACGAGAAGAGCCCGATGTGGGAGGAGTACTGCAGGCGGTTGGAATCGAGCGGCCGGCAAGGGCACTCCGATTGGTTCCGCACCCACGGGGGGCAGCCGCGGAGCGGTTGGTGAGGCGTGGGAGTGCGCGCGCTTGCGCGTCGCCCTGGTCCCGCCGGACTCGTCCGGCGCTTCCGGGCTCGCGGCGAGCCGCTCGGGTGCAGGGCGACGAGCAAGCTCGCGCACTCCCACGACGCTTGCCCGGCGCTTCCGGGCTCGCGGCGAGCCGCTCGGATTCAGGGCGACGAGCAAGCTCGCGCACTCCCACGCCCTTGCTTTAGAGCGAAATCTCCTGAAAACCGGCAAGCGACCTCAGCTCGACCAGCGACGGCTTGCGTGGGCAACGGATCCGGAGGGTCTCGCCGGCAGGGCAAAGCGCCGGGCAGCCGTCCAAGAGCGGGACGGGCCTCACGTTGAGCGCGTCCGAAGGATCGCTCATGACGAGATCGTACGCCAGCCCCTCGACCTCCACGGCCAACTCCTGATCCGACCAACTCACCCGGTAGCGAGGCGGGGTCCAACGCATCTCCTTCGGCTCGGCCAGGGTCCGAAACGTGCGCGACTCGGGCTCGCCCTCGATCCACGCGCAGACGATCGTGCGGTCGGCCTCGAGCGCGCCGAGGTCCAAGGTGATCGCCGCCACGCGCGTGCCGGGGGCTAGCTCGAGATGGGCCTCCGTGGCGGCCAGGGGCCGCCCGTCCAAGGTGTCCATCGCGGCCGCGGCCACGGTCATCCGGCGCGGCGCAGACCCGTCGTGGGCCACCCGGACCCGGGCCCATCCCTCGTCCACGCGCAGGCACACGATCGTCGGCGCATAGAGGCGGCTCAGTTCGAAGCCCGCGGGTTTGACGATCCCCATGAAATCGCGCACGGCCCAGCTTTGGACGGGCCAGCAATCGTTGAGCTGCCAAATCAGCGAACCCTTGCACGCGTCGTGGGAGCGGTAGTGCTCGATGGCGCACCGTAGGGCGTCGCGCTGGTTGAGCTGGCTGAAGTACACCCACTCCTCGAGCGACTTCGCCTCGGGATAGTGAAGCTGGACGAGGTCGCGGAACGTCTCCCACGCCTTGCCCGTCTTGTCGTGCCAACGGACGGTGGCCGACTCGTGGTGCCACTGCGTGGGTTCGGGCACCACCTCTCGCCATTGGGCCAACGAGCACGAGGACGCGAAGCCGAACTCGCTGCTGAACCGGGCGTCGGACTCGCGGTAGTGCACCCAATCCCCGCGGCCGTGCCACACGTCCCAGTAGTGCTGATCGCCGTAGCCGCCTGCGTTGCAGTCGTTCTGGCCGGGTGGCGACCCGGTCGGGCTCGTCGGGATGTAGGGGCGGTCCGGATCCAACTCCGCCAGCCGTTCGGGCAGGACCTCCTCGTAGAGCGCGAGCCCATGATCGCGTGGCGGGCTCTTCTCGCCTCCCCAACGCCCTTCGACCATCGTCTGGTTCTCGTTGTTGCCGCACCAGATCGCAAGGCTCGTATGGCTGCGCAGGCGGCGGATCGAGGCCCCTGCTTCCACACGGAGCGCCTCTCGGGCCCCCTCGTCGTCCGGGTAGTGGCTGCATGCGAAGGGGAAGTCCTGCCACACGAGGATTCCGTTGAATGTGCACGCTTCGTAGAAGGCGTCGCTCTCGTACAGTCCGCCTCCCCACACCCGCAGCAGGTTGAAGTTCAACGCCGCGCACTGGTCGATCAGGAGCGCGGTCTGACGGTCCGATTCCTGCGAGGGAAAGGCGTGCTGCGGGATCCAGTTGGCGCCGCGCGCCCAGATGCGCCGCCCGTTGACCTCGATCTCGAAGGATTCGCCGAATGGGTCCGGCTCCCGGACGAGGCGAATCGTGCGGAGGCCGACCATGGCGCCGACCCAATCGCCCCCCGGTACCCGTGCCTCGAGGCTGTAGAAGTGCCGGTCCCCCTCGCCGTTCGGCCACCAGAGTCGGGGCGAGGCCACGACGTCGTCCCATTCCCCCCGGGTTTTCGTACCCTCGAAGCGGGTTTCCAACGTCCCCGGGCCCTCCACCACCGATTCGGTCCAGACCCGGAAGCGCCCGTCGCCGAGGGCCTGTTGTCGCACCGAGAACGAGACGAGCCGAGAGTCGAACTCCAGCAGGGACACCGGTTTCCAGATGCCGCAGGAAACGAGGCGGGGACCCCAATCCCAGCCCGACGCGCACTGCATCTTCCGCACGAACGCGCGCTCGTCGAAGATGGCGGTGTCGAGGGGCAAACCCTCCCTTTCAAAGTACGCGGCACGCCGCTCGGCTCCGACGCGCACGGCCGACGCGAACCGCACCTCCAGCGCGTTGCTCCCCTCGCGGAGCCGTTCGCTCACATCGATTTCGAGCGGCACGAACATGTTGTCGTGCCGCCCGATCTCCTCGTCGTTGAGCACGATCGTGCACACCGTGTCGAGCCCCTCGAAGCGCAGCACCCGTCGCGAACCGCGTTCGCGGGGCATCCACTCGAACTCGAGGCGGTACGTCCAATCCTCCTCGTCCACCCACTGGCAGCCGCTTTCGTGCTGGGCCGTGAAGGGGTCGGCGATCACGCCGTTTCGTGCGAGGTCGAGGTGGACGTGGCCCGGAACGATCGCCGGCCGCCAAAGGTCTTTCGGGGCGTGCGGGCGCCAATAGCCCGGTCCCGATGATTCGCGGCGAAAGCGCCAACCGTGGTCGAGCGCGGTGGTGTGCACGTGCCGCAGTAAACCCGAGCGGCTAGTCGGACTTCTTCACCCACTCGCCTCCCTTCTTCTCGTACTTCTCCTTCACGGCCGACCACGCGACCTTGAAGGCGACCTCTTCGGGATCGTCGTCCTTGTTGCGACGCTCGTCGGGGTCGCTGTACTCCTTCACCGCGCTGTTGAACGCCTCCTTGAAGATCTCCTGCGCGTGTTTGGGGAGGTTCTCCCTCACGCGGTCCGGCAACTCCTGAATGCTGCTGTATGGCATGGTCATCGTCTCCTTGGGCGGGGTCGTCTGCCGCGTTGCCCACCCCCTCTCCCGACGCGCTTCGGGAGGTCTCGGTCCCCCCTCTAGCGCCTTTCCTACGCGCCTGCCGGCGGCGAACTGGGCGCAGGTTGGCGAAGGGAAGGGGGGATCGCGCATAATCCGAGGTGGCATGCAACCCACGGACGTTGGGAATCCGGAGTATTACCATCGCGTCGTCGATTGCCAATGGGCGTGTCCGGCGCACACCAACGTTCCGGAGTACATCCGCCTGATCGCCCAAGGGCGTTTCGACGATGCGTACATCGTCAACCGCGAGTCCAACGTCTTCCCGGGAATCCTCGGCCGGACGTGCGACCGCCCGTGCGAACCCGCGTGCCGGCGCACGCGCGTCGACGGCAAACCCGTGGCGATCTGCCGCCTCAAGCGCGTCGCCGCGGACAACAAGCAGGACATTCGCGATCGGCTCCCCAAGGCGCCCGAGAAGAAGAACGGCAAGAAGATCGCGCTGATCGGCGCGGGCCCCGCGTCGCTCACTGTCGCCAACGACCTGATGCCGCTCGGCTACGAAGTGACTCTGTTCGAGGCCGGACCCAAGCCCGGCGGCCTGATGCGGGTCAACATTCCTGCCTTCCGCCTTCCCGCCGAGGTGCTCGACGAGGAGATCGGTTACATCCTCGACATGGGTGTGGACATTCGCTACAACACGCCGGTCAAGAGCCTCAAGGCGCTCCTGGACTCGGACGAGTACGACGCGGTGTTCGTCGGCAGCGGTGCCCCGAAAGGCAAGGAACTCGACATTCCGGGCCGCCACGATTCGGACCAAGTGTTCATCGGGATCGAATGGCTCGAGTCGATCCACTTCGGCCACGTGGACTCGGTGGGCGAGCGGGTGATCATCATCGGGGTGGGCAACACGGCGATGGACTGCTGCCGCTCGGCCAAGCGCCTCGGTGCCAAAGACGTCAAGGTCATCGCGCGCAAGACGCGCAAGTACTTCAAAGCCTCGCCCTGGGAGCTGGAGGACGCCGAGGAGGAGCACGTCGAGATCCTCGAGAACAAGTCGCCGGTCCAGTTCCTGGTCGAGAACGGCACGCTGGTCGGCATGGAGTTCGAGAAGTTCTCGTCGGTCGAACTCGACGGCAAACTGGTGCAGGAGCCCCTCGGCCACGTGGAAATCCCTTGCGACACGGTGATCCTCGCGATCGGCCAGGAGAACGCCTTCCCGTGGATCGAGCGCGACATCGGCCTCGAGTTCAACAAGTGGGATATGCCCGTGGTCGATGAGACCACCCACATGTCCACGCGCGCCGGGGTCTTCTTCGGCGGCGACGCGGCGTTCGGCCCGAAGAACATCATCTGGGCCGTCGAGCATGGACACCAGGCCGCGATCTCGATCCACCAGTACTGCTCGGGACGCGCGGTCACGGAGCGCCCTCCGCACGGCAGCACGCTCGCAAGCACGAAGATGGGCTTGCACGAGTGGGCTTACAGCAACGACTACGCGCCCGTGATGCGGCAGAAGATGACGCACGTGTCGATGCCGCAGCGCTTCTCCAACATGACCATCGAGGTCGAAGAGGGGTTCACGCCGGAGCAGACCCGCGCCGAGGTGCAGCGTTGCCTCAACTGCGACGTCGAGACGCACTTCACCGCCTCCCTCTGCATCGAGTGCGACGCGTGCATCGACATCTGCCCGACCGACTGCCTCACCATCACGGAGAATGCGGACGAGATGGACCTTCGCGCGAAGCTGACCGCTCCCGCCGAGGTCCTCGAACAGGCGCTCTACGTCTCGAAGGACCTGAAGCAGACCGGCCGCGTGATGGTCAAGGACGAGAACCTCTGCCTTCACTGCGGCCTTTGTGCCGAGCGCTGTCCCACCTACGCTTGGGACATGCGCAAGTTCGTCCTCCACCTCCCGTATGCGGGCCGTCCCGTTCCCGAGAGCACTCTTCGCGTTGTGGAGCCTGCGCCCGTTTCATGAAATCCCGGATCAACGATTTCGCGTTCAAGATCGCCACGGTCAACGGCACTGGCTCGGCCAGCGCCAACGCCTTGATCATGCAGACCATCTTCCGGATGGGCATTCCGGTCACGGGCAAGAACCTGTTTCCATCGAACATCCAGGGCCTTCCCACCTGGTACGAGTTTCGGGTCAGCAAGGACGGCTACACGGCGCGCACCCCGGATTTCGATTTGATGGGCGCCTTCAACAAGGCGACCTTTGACGACGACGTCGCGGAACTGCGGTCGGGCGGTTATCTGCTGTACGACTCCACCTGGCCGCTGGACGAGAGCAAACTCCGCAACGACGTCGTCTACCTCGGGATTCCTTTCGCCCGATTGTGCAACGAAGCGTTCGGCGGGGTGCGCGAGCGCATCTTGATGAAGAACATCGCCTACGCGGGGGCGTTGGCAGCCTTGCTGAACCTGGACCCCGAAATCCTGTCGGAGCTTGCGAAGGAGAAGTTCGGTCGCAAGCCCGCGCTGCTCGAATCGAACCAGCGAGCCATCGAGCTGGGTTTCAACGGCGCCAAGGAGCGGTTCGCCTGTCCCCTTCCCATCGCGTTGGAGCCGATGGACGAGACCAAAGACTGCATCCTCATCGACGGCAACGCGGCCGCCGCCCTCGGCTGCCTCTACGCGGGGGCGACGGTGGGCGCCTGGTATCCGATCACCCCGGCCACGTCGCTGATGGAGTCGTTCAACGGGTTCTGTCAGCGCTACCGCAAAGACCCCGTGACGCAGAAGAACCGGTTCGCGATCCTGCAGGCCGAGGACGAACTGGCCGCGATAGGCATCGTGATTGGGGCCTCCTGGGCGGGTGCGCGCTCCTTCACTCCCACCGCGGGGCCCGGAATCTCGCTGATGAGCGAGTTCCTGGGGCTTGCCTACTACGCAGAGGTGCCGGCGGTGGTGTTCGACGTGCAGCGCACCGGGCCGTCCACGGGCATGCCGACGCGCACCCAGCAGGGCGACCTGATGCTGTGCGCCTACGCCTCGCACGGCGATACCAAGCACATCTGCCTCTACCCCTCCGACCCGCGGGAGGCCTTCGAAATGGCCGTCGCGGCCTTCGACCTCGCCGAGCGGTACCAGACGCCGGTGATGGTGCTCACCGACCTCGACATCGGGATGAACGACTGGATGGTGCCGAAGCTCAAGTGGGACGACACGTACCGGCCCGACCGAGGCAAGGTGCTCTCGCCCGAGCAGCTCGACGCCATCGCGAAGTTCTCCCGCTACCTCGACGTCGACGGGGACGGCATTCCTTATCGGACCCTTCCCGGCCAGCACCCGAAGGGCGCCTACTTCACACGCGGTTCGGGACACAACAAGCACGGGCTCTACACGGAGGACGGCGACGAGTATCAGGAGGTCCTCGATCGCTTGGCGACCAAGATCCAAGGTGCCGCGAAAGCCGTGCCCGCCCCCGTGATGGCCAAGCAGGACGGGGCGAAGATGGGCATCGTGACCGTGGGTGGATGCCACGCCGCCTGCGTCGAAGCGAGGGATCAGCTTGCCGCCGAGGGCATTGCCTCGGACTACATGCGCGTGCGCGGCTTTCCCTTCGGGGACGAGGTGCGCGAGTTCCTGGAGGCCCACGAGACGAACTTCGTGGTCGAGCAGAACCGCGACGGGCAGCTTCGAAGCCTGCTCGCTCTGGAAACCGGGGTGTGCTGCGAGCGGCTTGACTCCGTGCGCTACTACGCGGGCTATCCGATGAGCGCCCACCACGTGGTGGAGGGGATCAAGAGCCAGATCCGGAGGACCGCATGAGCTACATCACGAAACCCAAAGTCCACCACCCTTCGCTCAAGCGCAATGCGATCGGGCTGACCCGCCGCGACTACGAAGGCTCGCTCACCACGCTCTGTGCGGGGTGCGGCCACGACTCGATCACCGCGGCGATCATCCAAGCCTTTTGGGAATTGGACGTCGAGCCGCACAAGGTCGCGAAGATGTCGGGCATCGGCTGCTCGTCCAAAACGCCGGCTTACTTCCTCAGGGAGGCGCACGGGTTCAACAGCGTGCACGGCCGCATGCCGTCGGTGGCGACGGGCGCCGCGGCGGCGAACCGCGAGATGATGATGATCGGGATCTCCGGCGACGGGGACTCCCTCTCGATCGGTCTCGGACAGCTCTGCCACGCGATGCGCCGCAATCCGAACCTGCTCTACGTGTTGGAGAACAACGGCGTGTACGGCCTGACGAAGGGCCAGTTCTCCGCATCGGCCGACCCGGGTTCCACCAGCAAGCGCGGCGAGCCCAACACCATGGCCTCGATCGACAGCGTGTTGTTGGCCCTGAACCTCGGCGCCACGTTCGTCGCGCGCAGCTTCTCGGGTGACAAGGAGCAGCTGGTCCCGATCCTCAAGGCGGGACTGGCGCACAAGGGGTTCGCCTTCGTCGATGTGATTTCGCCGTGCGTGACCTTCAACGACCACGTGGGCTCGACCAAGAGCTATGCGTACACGCGCAAGCACCAGATCGAAGTGGTCCACGCCGACATGATCATTCCGCGCGACGAGATCACGGCCCAGTACGCGGCCGGCGAGGTGCACCGCGTCCAGCTCCACGACGACAGTTGGATCATGCTGCGCAAGGTCGAGGACGATTACGATCCCACCGACCGCGACCGGGCATACGCCCACATCCGAGCCCACCAGCGCGTGGGCGAGGTACCCACGGGGCTGCTCTACGTGGGAACGGACCTCGCGGACATGCACGAGCAGATGGGCACCATCCCCGAGGCCCTTACAGACCTGCCCTTCGAGGATCTGTGCCCCGGCGACGCCGCCCTTCAGAAGCTCCAAGAGCGATTTAGATAGTCGTCTATCGTCTATCGTTGATCGTTTGTCGTCGGGGAGGAGATCCGGCGACAAACGACAAACGATAGACGATGAACGAATGACGACGCCGGAGGACGACCATGGTATTGCTTCTCGCGCTTCTTGCTTCCGCTGCGGCTTCGACGCCGCTTGAGTTCGCAAAACAGGAGATCGCGGCCGCTGCCGGCTCGCGGGCGGGCGAGGTCGAACTGGCGGTGCGATCCTCGTTGGGTGCCGAGAGCTACACCATCGCTCCGCGCGGGGGCAAAGTGCGTATCGAGGGAGGCGATCCTGTGGGGGTCATGTACGGGGCGTTCGAGTTCGCCGAGCGGGTGAAAAACGACCCTGCAGGGGCATGGAGCGCCAAGGCGCAGGGCAAGCCGTACCTTCCCGAGCGGGGGCTGAACCTCTTCCTCACACTTCCTTGGAACTACGCCAAGAACGACACCGAGTACGACCCGGCGGCCTTGGTGGATCCCAAGCGCTGGTGGTTCCAGAACGACGCGTACTGGACGTCCCTGCTCGACCTCATGGCCCACAGCCGCCTGAACTGGCTCGACATTCATGGCACGTGGGACATCAGCGTGACCGACGCGCCCAACCTCTACGCGTACTTCGTCACGGCCCCTTCGTTCCCCAAGGTCGGGGTGAGCCCGGAGATCAAGGCCGCCAACCTCGCGCAGCTCAACCACGTGATCGACATGGCGCACGCGCGGGGCATTCGCGTGAGCCTCATGGCGTATCAGGCCAGCCTCAGGATCCCCCAGAACCCGAACCCGCCATACGAGGGGACCGAGGAGAACGTCTACGCCTACACGCGCGAAGCCGTCGAGCAGATGATCCGCAACGCTCCGGGACTCGACTCGATCGGATTCCGGATCGGCGAGAGCGGGCACGGCGGGTCGTTCTTCACGTGCTACGGCGAGGCGGTCAAGAACTCGGGGCGGGACATCCCGCTGATCACGCGCAGTTGGGTCACGCGGCGCCAAAGCGTGCTGCCTCTGGCGCGCGCGTCGAAGGACTTCACCGTCGAGATCAAGTACAACGGCGAACACTGGGGCGCGCCGTACATGGTGGCCGGCGGCCGCGTGGCCAACTGGTACAGCTACTCCTTCGAGGACTACCTCAGCGACCCCGGCAAGCCCGAAACAAACGCCAAAACATGGCCAGGCTGGCCCGCCGAAGCCCCCGCCGAAGGCAGGTGGCCGAGCGAACCGTACAAGATCGTGTGGCAGGTGCGCGCGAACGGAACGCACCGCATCTTCCCCTTCTACAACCCCGAGTGGGTGCGCCGCTCGATCCTCTCGATGAAGATGGGCACGGCCTCGGGATACACGATCGAGGGTGAGGACGCCTATTTCCCGAAGCAGCCCGACTACTACATGGCCGACCCCTCGAAGAAGGGGTACGAGTGGATCCACCAGCGCGACGCGATGTACTGGACCACCTGGGGCCGCCTGGGCTATGACCCGACCGTGAAGGACGAGGTGTTCGACGCCGAGACCGCTCGGATGTTGGGCAAGGGGAGCGAGGCGCTCGTTCAGGCTTGGAAAGAGGCGAGCACCCTGTTGCCGTTGGCGTTCATGGCGTACGCGCTGGGGCCCGACCACCGCAGCCACGCGCCGGAGCTGGAATGGGGTGGCGACACGCCCACGTTCATCCAGGGACAAGGGTTCGACACCCACTCGTTCCTTCCCATCAACGAGGAGTTGGCCAACGCGGCCACCGGAGGGTTGGACGGACGCATCGGCTCGTTTGCCACGTCCGAACTGCTGCGATTGCGCGCCAAGCGGGTTCGAGCAACGCTTGACCAGATCGCGGTTCCGGGCGGGCGCGGCCCCGAGATCGCCAACGCCTCGCGCCTGATGTCGGACCTTGCGGAGTACTACGCCCAGCGGCTACTTGCCGCCTGGTCGATGGCGAAGGTGGAATCTGTCTCCGGAGTGGCCCAGCGGTCTTCGGGTGATCCCGTGGATACCGACGCGATCCAGTGGGCGGCCGACGCGTCCCGGCGTCTTGCCGACAACCCGTTCTACAAGCCGTTCACCGATCGGCTTCGGATGCACACGAACACGTTTGCCTGGGCCCAGGAGACGGCCAAGGTCGCGGCGGAGTCCAAGCGCATTCTGTCGCTTCCCAAGGCTGTGCCTCCGATCTCGACGGAGGACCCGCTCCGTCCGGTTCGGTTTGGCAAGGCGAACCTTGAGTGGCGTGTGTCGGGTGGCAACATCGTCGTTCGCCTCGATGCACGGGGAAGCGACGCGGCGTGGCTGCTGGAGAAGCCCCTTCCGAGTTCGACGTTCTTCCACAAGGTCCCGATGCGACGAGTCGGCGACCACTTCGAGGCGACGTTCCCGCGCCAGAAGTGGGGGCACCAGATCGCCGTGGAGATCCGCGACGGCGGGGCTGTTTGGCGGGAGCCGTCCCCGGCGGAGGCCCGCCCCTACCTTGTCGTGCCCAGCCAACCGGGCCCCACCCCGCCGATCTACAGCGCCGAGGAGGCAATGGCGTACCTCAAGCCTGAGGCGCTCGACCCCTCCCAGTACGGCGGGATGCTGCTCGGCACTCGGGCGTGGCGCTTCTTCACGTCGTTCGACAAAGCCACGCAGCGCAAGCTGCTCGACCCCATCGAGCGCGGCATGCGTCTCGTGATCCTCCAGCAGGATTTCAACAAGTACAAGCTCGACTGGCTTCCCAAGCCGTTGAAGTTCGAGGGGGGCAACTGGGGCGTGTTCGACCCGGGAGGCCAACTCGGACTGTCCAAGGTCGAAACCGCCGACATCCTATGGCAGAGGTTCCTGCCGAGCGACGGGTGGGAGGTGTTCGGCAACGGCGGACTCGCCCGGCTGAAACTCGGCAAGGGAGAGGTGTGGGTCACCAGTGCCCGCCTCATGCAGCGCATGCACATCCCGTCGGCCGCGAAGGCGTTCGTGGCGTTGCTCAGTCTGGGCGGGAAGACGAAGCCTACGGTGCTCATCGACAGCAACAGCGAGGGTGCGGACTACTCGAGTTCGAACCATCCCGACCTGATGAACGCGCACGACATCCCGTTCCTGACCTTGGGCGAGGTGATCGCGCGGGAGCAGGGGATGGACTCCGCCACCGTGGTGCCGGGTCCCACCCTCGACGACGACGTGCTGGAGGGCAAGGGGTCTGCGGTCGTTGCGGCGTATCAGCGTGCGAAGGTCGTGCAGGCCGCCAGGCGGACCGTTCCGGCAGACAGGCCGGCGTTTCAACGCGAGCGCGCGCGCCGACGGGCCGAACTGATGCGCTCCCTCGGCCTCGACCCCCTGCCGTCGCGCACGCCTCTCAACGCACGCACGACCGGGGTGCTGCAACGGTCCGGCTACAAGATCGAGAAGGTCGTGTTCGAAAGCCGCCCTAAGTTCTATGTGACGGCCCACGTGTACGTGCCGGACGCGCCGGGCAAGCATCCGGTGATCATGAACGTGAACGGGCACTGGGCGCACAAGAAGGACGAGGACCGCATCCAGTTGCGCTGCGCGTTCCAAGCGCTGCGCGGCTACCTGGCGATCGCCATCGACAGCCCGGGGCACAGCTTCGAGGGCAACAGCCTTATCGAGCGCCGCGCCGAGGGCGAGCACAACGACTGGTTCTTGGTCCAGGGAGGGTTGAACGCGACCGGCGTGTACGTGTGGGATGCGATGCGCGCGCTCGACTACGTGACGACCCGCCCCGACGCCGACATGGCGCACGTGGGATTGACCGGCGCGTCGGGTGGCGGGTTGGCGACGCTCTACGCCTTTGCCGCGGACGATCGGTATCAGGCCGCGGTTCCGGTCGTGTACATGGCGAGCATGGAGTTGGCGCCGGACAACGGGTGCCTGTGCAACCACGTTCCGGGGACGCTGCAGATTGGCGACCGCTCCGACGTCATCGCGATCCAGGCGCCCAAGCCCGTGCTCCTGATGGGGGCGGAGAACGACGGCGAGTTTCCCGCCGACGCCACGAGGCTGACCGGCGCGAAGATGCAGCGGGAGTGGGGCCTCTTTGGCGCCTCGGGCGCGGTGACGACGCGGATCTTTCCTGGCGGGCACGATTACAGCAAACCCATGCGGGAGGCGATGATCGGGTTCTTCGACCACGCCCTGCGCGGGGTGGGCGACGGTTCGCCCGTGCCCGAGCCCGCCCTCCAGGCGTTGGACGCCGAGGATCGGTCGCTGTTGGTCCTTCCCGATCCGCCGTCCGACGAGCGCACGATGCGCGAATTGGCGCGCGAAGCCCTTGGGCACCCCGGGCGTTACACCCTTGCCGACGTGAACGGAGGGTTGCCGCCGCGGAGCGATCTGCGTTATGTGGAAACGGGCTCGGGCTCGAAGCGCGCCGTTGTCTTCGAGTCGGAACCCGGCCTGCGGACCCCGGGCATCCTCCTTCTGCCCAAGGCGAAGGTGGACACCGTGCGGATCGTCGTGGACGATCGTGGGAAGGCGGCCGCCGTCGCGGAGTTTGACGGGAAGCAACGAGCGGGGGAAGCCGTGCTGTTCTTGGACACGCTCGGCATCGGCGAATTGGCCGAGGTGAATCTGCGCTACGCCATCTATCTCGGCACGGCCGTCCCCTATACCGCGGGGTGGCAGATCGCAAGGGCCATCGAAGCGATGAAGCGGTACGGATCCGCCTTTGTGATCGAAGCCCGCGGACCCTTGGCCTCGATGGCCGCGCTGGACGCGGGCCTTCTCGCGCCCGATGCCGCGCGAATCGAGGCCAGCGGAGGCCTGCAGCGTTGGGAGGATGTGTTCGACACGTCGGCCAACCCGTTGCTGGTTCAGCCGCGCGCCAACCTGCTGCCGCCGCTGGATGCGCTGCGCGGATCCGTACCGAACGCCGTATGGCGCGGATGAGTTTCGGGCCCGGGCCTTCGAGTTGGAAGATCAGGGGGCTGGGCGATTTGGAAGTTGGAGCTGATCGAGGTACGCGTCCTCAAACCCGGGATCGAGATTGAGCTCCACCACCTCGACGCCATCGCGCACTCTCTCCAACTCCGCGAGCGTGTTGCGGTCGAGGAGTGCCAAGGTCGCGCCGGCCAGGGACGTGTTGCCCACCAGCTCGATCTGCGGGATCGTGAAGCCGGGGAGCAGGCCGCACGCGATGGCGTTGCGCAGGTCCAGATGCATGCCGAAGCCGCCGGCCAGGTAGAGCGTCCTCACATCGGAGGGGGTCAGCCCGTGGCGGCGCAGGAGGGTGAGGATGCCGGCGGCGATCGCGGCCTTCGCCTGAAGGAGGCGCGCGACGTCGGCCTCGGACACGAGGATCGGCCGCTTGCCCTGGCCCCACGCGACACGGACCGCCTGCCCGTGGGGGGTGTCCACCACGTGTTCGTCGAGGCCGTCCAAGGCCTGGAACCGACCCGTCGCGCCGAGCAGCCCGCACCTTCGGCCCTCGGCGAGCATGTCGACGTAGCCCGAGCCGCAAATGCCCGTCGGTTTCAGGGCTCGCGGCCCGATCTTCTCCCACCGGACGCAAAAGGGGGCCGTGCCCATCGCAATCCGGGAAATCGCACCTTCGCCCGCCCGGATGCCTCCCGAGAGCCCCGAGCCCTCGAACGCGGGACCCGCCGCCGTCGCACAGGCTGAAGTCCGTCCCACGTCGCGCAGAAGGATCTCGCCGTTGGTTCCCACGTCGACGAGGAGGCTGGGGCCGTCGTCGTAGAGCAGTCCCGAGGCAAAGGCCCCGGCCGCTATGTCCGCACCGATGTAGGCCCCGATCGACGGAAGGAGGCGAACGAACGCGCCGGCGGGCTCAAGACCGATGCGCTCGGCTTGGAACGGCTCGCGCGAGAGAAAACGCGGCGCGAAGGGCGCCACGCCCATCGGGGAAGGGTCCTCGCCGACGAGCAGGTGGAGCATCGTCGTGTTTCCGGCGACGGTGTACCCGACGACCCGCTCCGGGTCTCCGACCGCCTGACGGACCAGCGGCCGCAGGGTTTGCTCGACGAGGGACGCCTGCATTCGTCCGAGCATCGCGGGGTCGGTTGCGCACAGGTTGATCCGGGTCAGCACATCGTCGCCAAAGTGCATCTGTCGGTTGAATCCCGAGGCTTTGCCGACGATTTCGCCGGTCGCCAGGTCCACCGCCTGCAGCGCAACGGTCGTGGTCCCCACGTCGACGGCGATTCCGAGCCCGTCTG
Organism: Fimbriimonadaceae bacterium; assembly: GCA_023957775.1. NCBI lineage: Bacteria > Bacillati > Armatimonadota > Fimbriimonadia > Fimbriimonadales > Fimbriimonadaceae > Fimbriimonadaceae bacterium. The sequence continues at coordinate 220,873 of JAMLGR010000004.1, forward strand.
CGGCGAGAGGATCGTGCGCGTACGGGACGTTGATGCGGTAGCTGTCGAGAACTTGGGGCGCGTACGCCAGGCGAGAGCGTTGAGGGATTCGGATGGCGGCGAACTCCCCAGTGGGCCGATAGCGGCAGCCTCGGACTTCCACGGAATCTCCCCGGGACACGGTCAACGAGGTGCCGTCTGCGTGTTCCAGGGTTCCTCGCACCAGTTCGACGAGGCACCCCGCGCACATGTCCTTCTCGCCGCAGCGCGTGTTGAGTGCGAGGTCGTGGCCGCGCAGGATCTGGGCGAGGCTGCGCCGGGCCTGGTCTTGGGTCAGAACGAGCTCCCGCGTGCCATCTGGGAGCTGGACCTCAATCCGCATCTGGGGGCGCGGCCTCCACCACTCGCTCGTCGGCCGTCATGCGGAGTGTCTGCCCCGGCTCCAGCACGAGGAAGCGCTCGGCGTCCCATTCGCCATTCAGGAGGGCCTTCAGCAGTTCGGGATCGCCCTGTTGCCGGTCGAAGCTCCACCCGAGCCAATGGGCGCACTTCTTCGTGAACGCGACGTCCTCTTCCGTCGCGCCTGGGCCGAGGTCCACGTAGGTCGCTCGGTCGTAGGTCGAGAACCAGTGCTGTTCGGTCTCCATGAGGTAATCCGCGTTGTCCTCGCCGTACTTCTCCGCGTACTCTGCGCGGAGCAGACGGTGCCGCTCCTCGCCCGGGGGCAGGTGGTGCTTGTTCCAGCCGGGGCTGTACCAGTAGGTCCCCGGCGCCTGGCGCACATACTCGGCGTACCGTTCTTTGCTGCCCAGCAACACGGTGATGCAGTCGTGGGCTCGCGGGATCACCAGTTTCGCCCTCGCTGCCCGCACGCCCTCCGTGCCCCGGCTGCACAGCCCGTAGCCCAGCACGATGGCCTCGGCCTCGGTCTCCCTCTCGGCCTTGTCGATCGCGTCCTGGAGTTCGCGTCGCAAGCGCTCCGGTTCGTTGTGCAGGCCTTGGGGCATCAGGTCGATGCGGACGATGTGCTCCAGTCCGCGGGCAAAGTGCGCGATCTCGGTTTCGAGAACGGAGCAGGTGATGACCACCGTGCGGGGGTTCCGATTGTTGGCCTTGGATCTGTGCGCCACCGTGGGGATGATACGAGGTTTCTGCCCTCGGTTTGTCGCCGTTTTGGCCTACAGGGGGGATCGTCTTGGCTCGGGTATTACGGAGTGGTCGTCCTCGTGACGATCGCAAGGAGGTGCATCCTCGATGAATCAGTCGCAGCCCCTCACCGACGCCGTAATCGCGGGGAACCGGAACGAAGCGACCCGGCTCACGTCCGAAGCGCTCGCGGAGGGCAACGATCCCCGGGAGGTGCTCGCCGCGTTGGTGGCCGGGATGGACGAGGTGGGCGGACGGTTTCAACGCAACGAGGCCTTCGTACCGGAGATGCTGATCGCCGCGCGGGCGATGAAGGAGAGCATGGCCGTGCTCGAACCGGTCCTCGTGAAGGCCGGAATCCGCCCCGAGCGCACTGCGGTGATCGGCACGGTGCTGGGCGATCTCCACGACATCGGCAAGAACCTGGTGGCGATGATGTGGCGGGGCGCCCACTTCGAGGTCGTCGACCTTGGCACCAACGTCCCGCCCGAGCGGTTCGTCGAGGCCGCGCGGACGCACGACGCCGACTTGATTGGCCTATCGGCTCTGCTGACGACCACGATGCCGTCCATGAAGGAGACGATCCAGGCCATCCGCAGCGCCGGTCTCAGGGCCAAGGTCATCATCGGCGGCGCCCCGATCACGCCCGAGTTCGCGCAGCAGATCGGAGCGGATGCGTTCGCGGCCGACGCCGCCAGCGGTGTTGAGATCGCAAGGGCGATGTTGACGCACGGAGACCCCCCCTAGGCCCCATGCGTACCTCGCGCCTCTCCAGCCGCGAACGGGTCGCGCGCATGTTCAAGAGGCAGGATCACGACTGCATCCCCCGCGCCGACAGCTTCTGGACTGAAACTTCCGAACGCTGGAGGAACGAGGGGCAGGAGGGCGACCTCAACGCCTTTCTCGGAACCGATTTCAAGGCGCTTTCGTGGAGCGATCCCCGGCCGTTTCCCGGGCAGAAGCGCCTTGTGTCCGAAGACGGTAGGACGCAGACCTTCGTGGACGAGTGGGGGAACACGGTGCGTTATTGGAAACATCGCTCCGGCACCCCCGAGCACGTCGCGTTCGGGTGCACGTCCCGACGCGAGTGGGAGGAGACGTACAAGCCTGCGCTGTTGGCGGCTTGGCCGTTCGTCAACCCCTACGCCTCGTATCGAGACTTCGAAAGCGGTCGGCGCAACGGCCTCTGGACCTACCTGTGTGGTTTGGAGACGTTCGAGATGACCCGCCGTCAGTTGGGTGACGAGGTGTTCCTCATCGGGATGATCGAGGATCCCGAGTGGATCGTCGATGTGTCGAGAACGATGACCGGGCTTGTCCTCAGGGATTTCGACCTCCTGATGGACCGCGGCGTGAAACCCGACGGGGTCTGGATCTACGGCGACATGGCGTATCGGCGCGGCACGATGTGTTCGCCCGCGATGTACCGGGAGTTGGTCTGGCCCGATCACAAGCGCATGGCCGATTGGGCGCACGCGCGCGGTCTGCCCTTCATCTTCCACACGGACGGCGACGTCAAAGGGGTGCTGGAGCACTACATCGAAGCGGGATTCGACTGCCTTCAGCCGCTGGAAGCGAAGGCGGGGATGGACGTCCGATCGTTGTCCCCTGTTTATGGCGAGCGACTGGCCCTGTTCGGGAACATCGACGTGATGGTGATGGCCACCAACGACCTGGAACTCGTCGAGCACGAAGTCCGGACCAAGCTCCAGGCGGGCATGGCCACCCGAGGATACGCGTATCACTCGGACCACTCGGTTCCCCCGACCGTGAGCTGGGAGACCTACGAGTTCGTGATCGATCTGGTCGATCGCCATGGGAACTACGATTGAGATGAACGACCGCCAGCGATTCTTGGCCACGATGCGGTACCAGACGCGCGATCGGGTGCCGATCTGCGACTTCGGGTTCTGGTCGGAGACGATCGAGGTCTGGAAGGACCAGGGTTTGCCCGAGCACTGGACGGACACCACGACCTCCGACTTCCTCGGGATGGACCGCTTTGAGGGACCGGTTGGGATTCGAGATTCTCTCGACCCCTCGTTCGAGGAGTTCGTCCTCGAGGACCGTGGGGATCAGGAGGTCGTGCAGGGCGGGGACGGCGTTCGCACCCTGCGGCACAAGTTCATGAGCTCCATTCCCATGCACGTGGGGCACCTTCTCACCGATCGCGAGAGCTGGAACAAGCACTACAAACCTCGACTCGACCCCTTGTCCCCCGCGCGCTTTCCGGCCACTTGGGAAACGCGGGTCGAACGCTGGAAGAGGCCTGATCGGCCCTACTGTCTCACCCTTCCCGGCGGCAGCCTGTACGGCTGGATCCGAAACTGGATGGGGGTGGAGAACGTGTCGTACTCGGTCTACGACGATCCCGCCTGGTTCGAGGAGATGGTGGAGACCGTGTGCGTGTTGATCGAGGGGATCCTGACCCGGGCATTCGAGTCGGGCGTCGCCTTCGACTCGTGCGGGATGTGGGAGGACATGTGTTACTCCGGCGGCCCGCTGCTGGGTGTGGATCACTTCAAACAGTATCTGGTGCCTCGCTACCGGCGCATCACCGACCTCTTGCGCAAAAACGGGGTGGAGGTGATCTGGCTCGATTGCGACGGCAACATCGAGAAGCTCATGCCTTTGTGGCTGGACGCCGGCGTCAACTGCATGTTCCCCATCGAGATCGGCACGTGGGGCGCGGATCCGGTGCGCTACCGCAAAGAGTACGGCAAGGCGCTGTTGATGATGGGCGGCTTCGACAAGCACATCCTCGCCGGACCGAAGCCCGGCATCGTCGAGGAGGTCGAGCGGTTGACACCGCTGGTCGAGGAGGGCGGCTACATTCCGTTCTGCGACCACCGGGTGCCTCCGGACGTCCCGCTCGAGAACTACCTCTTCTACCTCTCGCTGGCCCGCGAGAGGTGGGGCAAGGGAGTGAATCTCAAACCGATGTGGGAGGTGGGGGGCGCGTGACCGAGCGCGAGAACCTGCTGCGCATGCTGGCCGGTGAGCGGGCCAGCCACCTGCCGCTCGACGTCTGGCTGACCGCACCGTCGCTTGCCATGGTCGAGGCGCACCGGGGCACGCGGGACCCGGTGGAGGCTCTTGGCCTCTCGGTGGAACGGGTGGGACCGCGGTTTCCCGCGCGTCCCGACGCCTGGCGCGAGTCTTACCGCGAGCTAGGCTTCGCCGTCCACCCGGAGGCGATTTTGGGTGCGCTCGGTACGGTGGACGACGTGCCGCCCGCCCACTCGCTCGGCGATGCCTATCACCTGCTGGAGATGCGCCACCCGCTCTCGGGAGAGGTGACGGTCGCCCAACTCGCGAGCCTTCCGTTTCCGGACGTGGACTCGCCGGAGCCCTACCGGCATCTCCCCGACCACTTCGCCGAGATCCACTCCAAAGGCATCACGTCGATCGGTCAGATGGACTGCACGATGTTCGAGATGACCTGGTACCTGCGCGGCATGGATCGGGTGTTCCTCGATCTTGTCGATGGAACCGGGGCGGCGGATTGGTTGCTCGATTGGTTCACCCACCGTTCGGAGGTCGGGGTGGCCCACTACGTGCGGGCGGGGGCGGATATTGTGTGGCTCGGCGACGATGTCGGCACCCAGCGCGGGATGATGATGGCGGTCCCCTTCTGGCGCGAACACCTGAAGCCCCGCCTCAAGCGCGTGGTCGCGGCCGCGCGCAACGCCCAGAACCGCGAAGTATGGATCGCCTACCACTCGGACGGCGACATTCGCCCCATCATCCCCGACCTGATCGAGATCGGGATCGACATCCTGAACCCGGTGCAGCCCGAGTGCATGCCGCTCGAAGAGGTCGTGGCCGCCTACCGGGAGCGCCTCGCGTTTTGGGGAATGATCGGCACGCAGACCACGATGCCTTTCGGCACTCCGGACGACGTCCGTGCGGCCGTGGGGCGGGTGAGAGATTTCGCCTGCGGCGGTTGCAGGATGGTGGTTTCTCCCACCCACGCCATCGAACCCGACGTGCCGTGGCGCAACCTGGAGGCGTTGATCGAGGATGTGAAGACGCCGCTCTTCGGAGAGCGGCTTTGAATTGGCTCGGGGCTGCCCTGGCGGAGGGTCCGTTGCTCGGGGACGGGGCGATGGGCACGATGCTGTTTCGGGCAGGCTTGGCGCCGGGGGCGAGCGCCGAGTTATGGAACGTCGAGCAGCCCGATCTTGTGGCAGGGGTGCATCGCGGCTACGCGGAAGCGGGCTCGGCGTTTGTGACGGCCAACACGTTCGGCGCGACGCCGCTCGCGTTGGCCCGCCACGGGCTTGCCGATCGCACGGCGGAGTTGAATGCGGCCGCGGTGGCCCTCGCGCGCGAGGCAGTGGGCGACCGCGTTCGGGTGATGGGCGACATCGGCCCCTTCGGCGGTTTCCTCGAGCCTTACGGCGAGGCGTCGACCAAGGCGGTCGAGGAGACGTATCGCGCGCAGGTCGCCGCGCTTCGGGTGGCGGGAGCGGATGGCGTTCTCGTCGAGACGATGGTGGACCCGAACGAACTGACGATCGCCGTTCGCGCCGCGCGCCAGGCCGGGGATTGGCCCGTGCTCGCGAGCTACGCCTTCCAGCGGATGGGCGCGGAGTTCCGGACGATCATGGGGACCGGCGTCGCCGAGGCCCTTGGGGCCGCCTTCGATGCCGGGGCCGACGCCGCGGGCGCCAACTGCGGCACCAACCTCTCTTTGGACGACTACTTGCAGCTCGCCGACGAGTTGGTGGCCGCGGCCAAGGGGCGGCCGGTGGTCTTGCAACCCAACGCCGGGCCTCCGCGCGCTTCGGGCACGGAGATCGAGTACTCCGCGACGCCCCAGGAGATGGGGAAGTGGGCGGCACGTGCGGCCGAGGTCGGCGTGCGCGTGTTGGGAGGGTGCTGCGGCACGACCCCCGCGCATGTGGCCGCCATGGCGCAGGTTTTGCGGCGCTAGCCGGACTCGGAGGGCAAGCCCTTCTGAAGCTTCGCGAGGGCAGAGGCGGCCTCCATGACTTCGACCGGCACGGCCAGCACCACGGTGTTCGACGCCGTGGGTCCAAGGCCGTCGATCGTCTGTAGGGTGCGGAGCTGCATCGCACCGGGGCTCTCCATCATCGTGTGCGCCGCGGCCGCGAGGTTGTCCGCTGCCAGGCGGTCCCCTTCGGACTTCGTGATGTTCGCGCGCTTTTCGCGCTCGGCGCTCGCCTGCCGGCTCATCACCTTCTTCAGCTCCTCCGGCAGGATGATGTCCTGGATCCGGATGCCGTCCACCTCGAGTCCCCAGTGCTCGGTCTCTTTGATCAGCATCTGCTCAATCTGGTGCCCCAAACCCTCGCGCTCGGTGAGAACCTCGTCGAGGGTGCGCCCGCCGATCACATCGCGAAGCGCTGCGCGCGCGTACTGCACGATGGTCCACATGTAGTCCTGGACGTTGATCACCGCCTGATCGGGACGCACGACGCGCAGGAAGACCACGCCGTCGATGGCGATCGGCACGTTGTCGCGGGTGATCGCCTCCTGTCGGGGAATGTCCACGGACAACACGCGGGTGTCCACGGATCGGATCTGTTCCAGCAGTGGAATGACTCCGTACACACCAGGCCCGGTGAGTCGGTGGAATTTCCCGAGCCGGAACACCAGGACCCGTTCCCACTGCGCCGCAAGTTTGATCGCGGAGGCGGCGAGCCAACTCGCCACGAACCAAGCGGTCGGCATCAGGAGCGCCCTTGGTTCTTCCGTGAGGTCTTTGCCAAAGAGCACCCAGCCGATGCCGCTGAGAATGAGAAAGACGATAAGCGAGAGGTAGTTGACGATCATGGTGGTCCCCGATGAGAGCCTGTGCTTTTGACGCAGCGAGGTGAAGTTGGACGTGGAGAATGCAGAGGGTGACTCGCGGAAGGGGAACGCCTCGCCCCCGTCTCCGGTCTTGGAGGGTGCCTGGGCGTTCTGTTGCGCTTGCTCCGAGAGCGCCTGGAGAGTCTTCCGGAGCTGGTCGAAGTCCATCTGTGCTTCAGGATTCGACTGGCTCACGAGTGGTTCCTGCGTAGGTTGGCGATGCAATCGGGCCAGGGGGCCGTTCGCTTTGCGGATCACGGCGTCAAGAGGGTTGCGCGCAGGGTGCGCCGAACTCACCCTCATGTCCCTCCTTGCCGCCACATTGCTCGTCTCAACTTTGATGGCCGCTCCTCACGAGGCGTTGACGCTTTGGTACAAGCAACCCGCGGCCAACTGGAACGAGGCGCTGCCGATCGGCAACGGGCGCATCGGCGCGATGGTGTTTGGCGGGGCTGCGGAAGAGCGGCTGCAGCTCAACGACGACACGTTGTGGGAGGGCGCGCCGAAGGACCGGGTGAACCCGAAGGCCCTTGCGGCGCTGCCCGAGGTGCGGCGGCTGATCTTCGAGGGCAAGAACGAGGAGGCCCGCGCGCTCGCCGACCAAGCCATGATGGGCGTGCCGCCAAGAATCGACTCGTACCAAACTCTGGGGGACCTGCACGTGCGCTTCGCCGACGGTGCGGTCTCGGGCTCTTACGAACGGACGCTCGATCTCGACCGGGCGCTCGCCACCGTTCAAAGCGGTGGGTTGACGCGGACGGCGTTCGCCTCGGCCGCGGACGACGTGATCGTGCTGAACCTCCAGGCGACCCTCGGCGGTTCGTTCTCTGCCGAAGTGGAGATGGACCGGCCCGAGAACTTCAAGACAGAGCCCTTCGGCAACGACGGCCTGCGCATGGCCGGCCAGGCCGGCGACAAAGGGGCGAGATACGACGCCCTGCTGCGGGTGAAGATCGAGGGCGGCACGATCACGGGCGCCGCGAACAGCCTCCGCATCCAGGGCGCCAAGTCGGCCACGGTTTACCTGACCTCCAAGACGGACTACGATCGCCGGCATCCGGGCGTCCCCTTGAAACGAGACCGCATGAAGGCGTGCGAGGACACGCTGGCCAAGGCGATGGCGAAACCGTATGCGAAGCTCGTCTCCGACCACGTTCGGGAGCACCAACGTCTGTTTCGGCGCGTCTCGCTCGATCTGGGCTCGAACGAACTGGCCAATCTGCCGACCGACGAGCGGCTCAAAGCGGTGCAGGCCGGCAAATCCGACCCCGCGCTCGAGGCGCTGTACTTCCAGTACGGGCGGTATCTGCTCATGAGCTCGTCGCGGCCCGGAGACATGCCTGCGAACCTCCAGGGGATCTGGTGCCAGGACCTCAAGGCGCCCTGGAACGCGGACTACCACACGAACATCAACCTTCAGATGAACTACTGGCCAGCGGAGGTCGCCAACCTCGGCGAGTGCCATCTCCCTCTGTTCGACCTGATGGAGAGCCTTGTGGGGCCCGGCGAGGACACCGCAAAACGCATGTACGGCGCGCGGGGCTGGGTGGTGCACCACCTCACCGACGTGTGGGGCTTCACCGTGCCGGCGGACGGCGTTTGGGGCGTGTGGCCGGTGGGAGCGGCGTGGCTGGCGCAGCACCCCTGGGAGCACTTCCTGTTCACGCAGGACCGAAAGTTCCTGAAGGAGCGCGGGTACCCGTTGATGAAGAGCGCCGCGCAGTTCCTGCTCGACACTCTGGTCAAGGCCCCGGCGGGCAGTCCCGTGGCGGGCAAGCTGGTCACCAACCCGTCGCACTCTCCCGAGAACTCGTTCCGCAAGCCCGACGGCACGACCTCGCAGTTCACCTACGCCGCGACCATGGATCTCGAGATCGCGCACGACCTGTTCGCCAACTGCGTGTCGGCCATCGACGAACTGGGCAAGGGGGACAAGGGGTTCGACGCCGCCTTTCGTGCGGAGCTCATGTCGGCGCTCGATCGGTTGGCGCCGCTTCAGATCAGCAAGAAGAGCGGCCGGCTGCAGGAGTGGGTCGAGGATTACGACGAGCCCGAGCCCGGGCACCGGCACATGTCGCACCTGTACGGTCTCCATCCCGGCCACGAGATCACGCTCGAGGGCACTCCGGAGTTGGCCGCCGCGGCGCGCAAGTCGCTGGAGTTTCGCTTGAGCCACGGGGGCGGGCACACGGGTTGGAGCCGCGCGTGGATCGTGAACTTCTGGGCGCGGTTCCGCGAGCCCCAGTTGGCTCACGAGAACCTTGTGGCCCTGCTCTCGCACTCGACGTTGCCGAACCTGTTCGACAACCATCCGCCCTTCCAGATCGACGGCAACTTCGGCGGTTGCGCGGGGATCGCGGAGATGCTGCTCCAGAGCCAGAGCGGGGAGATCCGTCTGCTTCCCGCGCTGCCCAAGGCGTGGAGCGACGGGTCTGTGACGGGCCTTCGGGCGCGCGGCGGATTCGAGGTGTCGATGGCCTGGAGCTCCGGACGGTTGCAGTCGGCGGTGGTGAAGGCTGTTTCGGCCGGCAGCTGCACGGTGCGCCTCCCCGGGGGCGCGAAGGTGGCCTCCGTGTCGGTCGACGGTAGGCCCGCAATGGCAAATCAGGAGGGAGACGGGTTGGAGCTCTCGCTGAGGAAGGGCCAGACGGCGACGGTGCGCTTCGGGCTCGGATCCAATGGGTGAGAGACGATACTGAGGACGTGTTGAATGACGAGAGATCCATCTTCTTCTGAGATTCCGGGCGGCTATCACGACGGCTCCCGCCAGCTCCAAGATCGCTTCGACAGCCGCCGAATCGCGGATCGGCTGGAGCAGGTGACCGCCCATACGGTGTTCACCGATGGCGACCGTGAGTTCATCGCCCGCTCCTCGATGTTCTTTTTCGCCACTGCGAACCAAGAGGGGTGGCCGGAGTGCTCCTACAAGGGCGGGATGCCCGGCTTCGTGAGGGTGCTCGATACCCGCACGCTGGCCTTTCCCGACTACGATGGGAATGGAATGTTCCGGAGTCTGGGCAACGTGGCGGTGAACCCCCGCGTCGGGCTGCTCTTCCTCGACTTCGAGAGACCGGCCCGCCTGCGGATCAATGGCCTTGCCACTTTGCACGAGGAGGACCCGTTGCTGTCTGAGTTTCCAGGCGCGCAATTGATCGTCCGGGTGCGCGCCGAGCGCATCTTCCCGAACTGTCCGCGCTACATCCATCGGCTGCGGTTGGTCGAGCACTCCGTATACGCGCCCACCCACGATCGAACACCACCTGAGCCCGAGTGGAAGGAGATGGAGGAGTTCCGGGACGCACTGCCCGGAACGTCGGATCGACGCGCTGAGACAACTTAGAGCGACAATGGGTCGTACGAGTCCGGTGTTTCGATTCGTGCCACCCAAGGGCTGGAAACTTGTGAAGGTGGAGGGGCTCCCCATCTGCCGTAAACTCGTGTCCATGAGACGCTTGGCTCTGTCGACCCTCTTGCTCTCCATTTGTCTCAGCGGCACGGCATGGCCCGCCCAGGTCCAGCGCGGCAAGTCGCTCCCCCGCGCGGGATTCCTCGGGGTGCAGACCGCGGCGGTGGAGGGCGGCAAGGGCGTCCGAGTCGTGCGCATCGTGCCCGGTGGATCGGGCGAAGCGCTCGGCCTCAAGGCCGACGACGTGCTGCTGTCGCTCAATGGGACAGTCCTGGCGACCCAGCAGCAACTCAACATCGCCATTCGCGCGGTGAGGGGAGGCGATGCGCTCAAGATCGCCTACGTCCGAGCGGGCAAGGAGGCGGCGGCCGGAGGCAAGATGATCGCACGCCCGATCCCCTCCGAGCCAGGCCTCGACGTGATCTTCGACCAAGTGCTCAGCCGGGGCAATCGCGTCCGTGTGATGATCACCAAGCCCAAGGGGCCGGGGAGGTTCCCGACCCTGTTCTTTATCGGCGGGATCGGCGCGTACAGCATGGACGGCGCGCTCTCGAGCAGCTTCTACGGCAAGGTTCTGGGCCCTGTCTCGCAAGCGGGCTACGTGACCGTGCGTATCGACAAGCCTGGCATCGGCGACAGCGAGGGGCCAGAATACAAGAACCTCGGCTTCGGCGAGGAGAAGGACGCCTACCTTCAGGCCTTGCGGCTCACGAAGACGCTGGAATACGTGGACCCCGACCGCATCGCGATCTTCGGCCACAGCATGGGCGGATGCTTCGGGCCGCTGGTCGCTGCCGAGGAGCCGGTCAAGGCGCTCCTCGTCACCGGCACGTTGTACAAGACGTTCGGCGAGTACATGTTGGAGAACACGCGCCGCCAGGCCGAACTCGGCGGCGCGGCGCCCGACGGCCTCGATCAGACCCTGCGGCAATGCCTGACGGCCATGCACTACCTGTTCGACGAGGGCCTGACTCCCAAGCAAGCCTCCGAGGAGCACCCGGAGACCGCGAGTTGGATCAAGGGCAACTTCCCCGATGGCGAGACCTACTCGGGGGTCGGTTTCGGCTTTTGGCGGGAACTCGCGAACACGAACCTCGCCAAAGCGTGGTCGGGCACGAACGCCGATGTGCTGGCGATCTACAGCGAGAACGACTTCCTTTCGGGCCGCGACGACCACGAGCGTATCGCGGCTGCAATGAACAGGAAGCGCGCGGGCTCCGGGGAGTTCAGGCTGCTGGAGGGCACAGACCACATCTGGTCGAAGACGACTTCGATGCGCGACAGCCAGGAGAAGTGGGGCAAGGCGTCGGAGTTCAACCCCTCGATCGTGGAGACGGTGCTGGATTATCTTAAGCGAAAGCTTCGAGGCGAGGGTCGGGAGGATCCAGAATGAGGCGCCCATCAATACCAGGGGGCGATGGGCCGCGGAGAGCGGTCAGGCTGGTCTGAAACTCGCCAAAGTGGCGGGCCTCGCCGGCCCGCGAATCTCGGCCCGCGAAGTGCGGCTGAGGCCAGCGAAAATCCCGTTGGGTGCCGTAAACTCGCGATCGGGAATGCGCGCGAAGCGTTCCCCAAGTGAGGCTTTCAATGCGAATCACTCCACTGAACCTTCGGCACCTCGTCTGGAGTCTTGCCGTGATCGTTGTTGCCGCGGGCTGCGGCGGCGGGGAAAAGAACGCCCAAGGAGTCGCCGAAGCGCCGAAGGACAAGGTCAAGATCGGATTCATCGTCAAGAAGCCCGACGAGCCGTGGTTCCAGCTCGAGTGGAAGTTCGCGGGCGAGGCGGCCCAGGCCGACGGGTTCGAACTGATCACCATCGGCGCGACCGACGGCGACAAGGTCCTCCCCGCGATCGAGAACGTTGCCGCTCAAGGGGCGCAGGGTCTGGTGATCTGCACGCCGGACGTCAAGCTCGGCCCCGCGATCGTCGCGCGGTGCGCGCAGCGAAACCTCAAGCTGCTGACGGTGGACGACCAACTGGTCGGGCCTGACGGCAAGTTTCTCGACGTCCCCCACGTGGGCATCAGTGCGCACAAGATCGGCAACAACCTGGGTCAAGCGCTGCTGGACGAGATGAAGAAGCGGGGTTGGAAGCCCGAAGAGACCGGGATGATCGCCGTGACCTTCGAAGAGCTGGACACCGCGCGCGAACGCACCGATGGCGCCATCGAGACGGTGGTCGCCGGTGGTTTCCCGGAAAGCCACGTCTTCAAGGCGCCCGAGCGCGGACAGGACATCGCCGACAGCCGCACCGCCGCCACGCCCGTCCTCACCCAACACCCCGAGTTCAAGAACTGGCTGATCGCCTCGATGAACGACGCCGGAGCGATGGGCGCCGTACGCGCCACGGAGTCGTTCAACATCCCCGCGGAGCGCGTCATCGGCATCGGGATCAACGGGGACTTGGCGCTTGCCGACCTGAAGAAGCCCACCCCGAACGGCCTGTACGGCTCGATCCTCCTGCAGGCCAAGCGCCACGGGTATGACACGAGCCACATGATGTTCAAGTGGATCACGGAGGGTACGGCGCCTCCGAAGATCACCTACACCGACGGCATTCTCATCACCCGCGAGAACTTCAAGCAAGTGCTCGCCGACCAAGGGCTTCCCGAGTGAATCGCGCGCTCGAGTTCGAGGGCATCCGGAAGACCTTCCCAGGTGTGGTTGCGCTCGACGACGTGAGCTTTGGCGTCGGAGCGGGGTCGGTCCACGCGCTGCTCGGAGAAAACGGGGCCGGTAAGAGCACGCTGCTGAAGATCCTCAGCGGCGCGCATCGGGCGGACGAGGGCCGGGTGCTCCTCGACGGCAAGGAGAAGCGATTCCGCAACACGCAGGACGCCATCGCCGAGGGCATCGCGGTGATCTATCAGGAGCTCCAACTCGTAGACGATCTTTCCGTCGCAGAGAACCTGTTTCTGGGCCACCTTCCCCAACGGTTCGGCAAAGTGGATCGCCACCGGCTGTTCGCCGAATCGGGGCGGCTTCTCGAGTGGGTCGGCGAGGCGTTGAACCCCCGCACGCGCCTCGGCGCACTGCCCATCGCGCAGCGGCAGATGGTGGAGATCGCGAAGGCCCTCTCGCTCGACGCGCGTGTTCTAGCCTTCGACGAACCCACGAGCTCCCTGACCAGCCGCGAGGTGGACCGCCTGTTCGAGGTGATCCGGCAGTTGCGCGACGAGGGCCGCGTGATCCTCTACGTGTCGCACCGGATGGAGGAGATCTTTAAGCTCTGCGACGCGGCGACCGTGTTTCGGGACGGCAAGCACGTCCAGACGTGGGACTCGCTCCAGGAGGTGACCCGCGACGAACTGGTGCGGAGCATGGTCGGGCGGGACGTGGCCGCCTTTGCTGAAGAGGGCGAGGCGCGTGCTCTTGGCGACGTGGCGCTGCGGGTTGCCGATGTGACAGGACCGGGGGTGGTGGCGCCCGCGGATCTCGCCATCCGCAAGGGCGAGATCGTCGGGCTCTTCGGGCTGGTCGGCGCGGGGAGAACCGAGCTGCTGAAGCTCATCTACGGCGCGGCGAAGGCGCGTTCTGGCCGCGTGTCGCTGCACGGTGTCGAACTGGGGCCGCACGGCCCGGGCAAGGCGCTCGCCACGGGTCTTGCGTGGTGCCCCGAGGATCGCAAGGCCGAAGGCATCGTGCCCCTCGCGAGCGTGCAAGACAACCTGAACCTCGGGGTGCGCCGACGCTTCTCGCCCCTCGGATTTGTGATCCACCCCGGGCGGGAGCATCGCAACGCGCTTAAGGGAGTGGAGCGTCTGGGCATTCGGGCTTCGGGCTTGCGGCAAGCGGTCGGCAATCTATCGGGAGGGAACCAGCAGAAGACGATTCTCGGGCGTGTGCTCGGGCACGACGTGGAGGTTCTGCTCCTCGACGAGCCCACGCGGGGCATCGACATTGGGGCGAAGCAGGAGATCTATGCGATCATTCGCGACCTGGCGCGCAACGGGGCCGCGGTGCTGTTCGTGTCCAGCGACTTGCCCGAGGTGATCAACTTGAGCGACCGCGTGCTGGTGATGCGCGAAGGCGCCTTGGTGGGCGAGTTGCCGCGCGGCGACGCGACTCCCGAGCGCGTGCTTGAACTGGCGCTGCCGGCGGGCGGACGCGCCGCGTCATGAAGAGAGCGAACTGGCTGGCGACGGCTTGGGACAGCGGTGGGATGGTGCTCCTCTTCCTGGCGTTGTTCGCCTACGCGAGCTTCGGGGTGGGCAACTTCTTCACGCCGACCAACCTCGTGTACGCCCTTGGTCTCTCGGTGACCACCACGGGCATCGTCGCGTGCGGGATGCTGTTCTGCTTGGCCGCCGGGGATTTCGACCTGTCCGTGGGGTCCGTGGCGGCGTTTGCGGGGATGCTGGTCGCGGTGCTGCTCGACGCCATGGGAGGCAGTCTGTGGGCGGTTCCGCTGTGCTTGGCAGCCTGTGCGTGCGTCGGGCTGTTCAACGGGCTGATCATCGCTGTGTTCGGGATCAACGCGCTGATCACGACGCTGGCGACGATGCAGATCGTGCGCGGACTGGCCTATCTGTTGAAGGACGGCAACTCGCTCGGCATTTCGAGCGAGGCCTTCGCGGGGCTCGGTACGGGGGATTTTCTGGGATTGCCCATTCCGCTGTGGGTCCTCCTCGGCTGTCTGGCGGTGTTCGGATTCACGCTCCACATGACGGTCTTCGGTCGCAACGCGCTGGCGATCGGCGGCAACCGCGAGGCGGCGCGCCTCGCCGGGGTGCCCACGGCGCGCACGCAGATGCTGATCTTCACCTTGCAGGCGACCCTCGCGGGTTTGGCCGGTGTGGTGAGCGCCGCGCAGCAGCAGTTGGGCGATCCCAAGGGGATGGTGGGGCTCGAACTGCGGGTCATCAGCGCATGTGTTTTGGGCGGAGTTTCGCTCACCGGTGGCATCGGCTCGATCCACCACGTGATCGTGGGCGTGCTGATCATGGGCACGGTCCAGAACATCATGGATTTGAAGAGCGTGCCGACGTTCTACCAGTACCTGGTCAGCGGCGCCATCCTCCTGGCGGCGGTGCTGCTCGATCGATTGAAGAGGCGGGGCGTGAGGGCGTGAGGCGTGAGGCGTGAGGCGGGAGGCGGGAGGGGCTTCCCGCATAATCCGATTCGGCGCGAGAGTTCGCACACAGGGAGAATGAGCATGAATGGCGAGAAGATCTACGAATACGACGTCGACGTCACGGGTGTGACGGACTTTGGCTTGACGATGGAGGCCGTTCTTTCCGGCCAAGCCGCGGTTCCACCGCAGGGATTGCGGTTCGACGTCGCCTTCGACGGAACGGCGAACGGTCGCCTTGCGGGACGCGTGAGCGGGATCGACCACGTCCGGATGCGCGCCGACGGCCGCATCGACTTGGACATCCGCGGAGTGATCGTGACCGAGGACGGGCATCGCATCGCGCTGGCCGCGGACGGCGTCGCGGTGCCTCGCGCCGACGCGCCGATCGCGGACCTGTTCGAGAATGTCAGCCTCACCACCGCCGCCGAGGGGTATGCCTGGGTGAACTCGAGGCAGATATGGGGCGTCGGGACCGTCAACTTCGCCGAGGGCAAGGTCCATATCGACGGCTACATGCAGTGAGGGGTGTTCCCCCTATCTCACCTTCACCAGCACGACGCCATGCCTCGGCACCTTCGCCTCAAAACTCACGGCGAACGTGCCGAGCTCCTTCTGGCGCCACAGGTCGCGCACCCGCTTCCCTCCGCTGATCCCGAGATCCTTCCACGCCACGCGCACCGGCCCTTCCTCCTCGCCAAGGTTGAAGAGCCCGACCGCCAGACCCCCATCCTCGAGTGGTTTGGCCCACACCTCGGTCTCGCCTACCTTGGCGATCCGGTGGGCGGCCTTCACCAGGGCGTCCTGATCGACGGCGATCACCTCGTCGTTGGTGAGAAGGCTGAGGGTGAAGGGGTCGAGGGTCGTGATGTCGCCGCTGAGGATCAGGGGTGCGGCCAGAAGGCACCACATCGACATCTGCGTGTACTGCTCGTTGGGGGTGAACGGCGTCTTGCGTTTGCCGCCCGATCCGGCGATTTGGCCCAGCAGGAGGTAGTCGGGGTCGTTGAACGCGCCCGGCCCGGCGTAGCGGTCGAGGTGTTGGCGCGCATAGAGATCGAAGCTGTCCTGGAACAAGGTGAACCCGATTCCGAGGTCGCCCGCGGTGCGCCAGCTGTGGCCACCCACCTCTTTGCCCCACTTCCAAACGTCGGCCATCCCGTATTGGCACAGGTTCAGCACCATGTCCCTGCTTTGCGCCTTCAGCAGATCGCCCATGACCTGGTACGGCTTCTTGAATCCCTCCACGCCCGGCACCTCGGCCTTGTAGCTGCACCAGTCGTACTTGAGGAGATCGAAGCCCCAATCCGCAAACGTCTTGGCGTCCACAGCCTCGTGGCCGAACGCCCCCTCGTACCCCGCGCACGTGGTGGGTCCGGGCGACGTGTAGATGCCCGCCTTCAGTCCCTTGCCGTGAATGAACGTCGTCAGCGCCTTCATGTCGGGGAACTTGGCGTTCGGAAGGATGCGTCCTTGGGCGTCGCGCGTGGGGCCGCCCACCACCGGGTCCTTGCTGCCCGGGACGCGGGCCCAGCAATCGTCGATGCACACGAACTGCCAGCCGTGTTGGGCCATGCCGTTCGCGACCATCGCGTCGGCCGCCTCGCGCATGATGGCGTCGCTCACGCCGCCCATCCACACGTACCAACTGTTCCAGCCCATCTGCGGAGTCAGCGCGATGGCGTCGCCGCACACGATCTTGAGGTTCCGGGTCGCCGTGCCCTTGCGGTTGGTGGCCCGCAGCGCCACCGTGTAGGTGCCTCGCTTGGCGATCGCGCCCGTGATGCGGCCGCTGCTCGGATCGAGCGTGAGGCTGTCGGGCAGGCCGGTCGCCGAGAACCGCATCGGCCGCACGCCGGTGGCCGGCACCAGGTAGAGGAAGGGGTGTAGCGGTCGGGCACCCGTGACCGTCGGGCCGTTGATCCTCGGGCTGGCTGGAGGCGGTGGGGTGAGGATCACGGCCTTCTCGATGGGCGGAACGAGCGCCGCGGGTTTGGCGCCCGTGTACTCGATGGTGGCCTCGGCCCAGTCGCCGTGGTCGAAGTCGATGCCGTCGCCGGCGTCGTCCACCACAAGACTCAGGATCTTGACGCCGCGGAGGGGGACGCTTGCCTCGACGGGCGGCTGCTTCCACGAGAGCCTCGGACTCTTCCAGAGCTCTTTCCCGTCCCCGAGTACGTGGAAGACGACGCTGGCGTTGGCCGAGCCCGCGTCGTCGTCCACCCCGCAGAACGCATGGAATCGCGTCGCCTTGCCATCGAGCCGGATCTTGAAGGTGCTGATCGCATGCGTTCCCAAGCCCTTGTCGAAGGTCCGCCCCGCGATCGAGAGCGGCTGGTTGGTCACCGACCGGTTCTGCACCGGCGACCCCCAGCCTTGGCGGATGTGCGAAAGGTCGAGATCGGAGACGAACACGGTCGAGGTTTGGATCGAACCGAGCAGTGCCAGGCAGATCAGATTCACGGTGGCTCGAGGTTACCGGGAACCGGATAGAATCGAATCGAGCCATGCTCTCCCTTCTTCTTGCCGTGATGCAAACGTCTTCGTTCTCGTTCCATGCGCCGACGCCCGACTCGTTCGAGGTCCGTTGGCGCGACAAGCCCGTGCTGGCCGCGAGCGGGGTGGGTCCGCGGGTCGAACCCGCGCGAGCGGTCGAGCCTTGCGAGTCCCTCTTTCTCGGCTATCCGCACGGCCCGAAGACCGCCGAGTTCGTACCTCCCGGACGCGAGCGCGAGACCTACACGATGGTGCTCGAGCGGATCCACGGCACGATCTCGGCTTCGGCAGACGCGTTTGCGTGCACCGACGACCCGAAGGTGCCGCTTGGCAGCACCTTTGGCCGACCTGTGATCGAAGGCGCCAACGCCGTGTACGATCGGACGGGCGATTGGCTGATCAGCGTGGAAGGCGGACCGGTATCGATCCAGCCCGTCGGAAACACGGAGTTCAGCATCGAGTGCGCGGTGCCATGCACCGTTCGATTCAAGCCGAACTACTACCGCGACCACCTCGGCTACTTCCTTTGGGACAAGTCCAAACCTCTGTGGAAGGAGCCGGTGGCGGGCTGGTGCTCCTGGATGGCGCACCTGCAGGGCGTGACCGAGCGCGATGTCCTGGCGGCGGCCCGTTTCTTCTCGGAGAACCTGAAGGCGTACGGCTACGACATCGTGCAGATCGACGACGGCTACCAGCGGGTGCTCCAGTTCGGGCAGGACAACAAGGGTGGGGAACCGTTCTCGAACTACTGGACTCGGCCGAACGAGAAATTCCCGCACGGCATGGAGGCGCTGGCCCACGAGATCAAGGCGCTCGGCATGACCCCAGGCGTGTGGGTCGGTTACTACCTTCCGCTGGGTCTGCAGCACAAGGAAGGCTATGTCACCGATCCCGATGGGCAACCGCACAAGGGGCCGTGGGTGAACTACGCGATGAACGGCCTTGACGGCCCGGCGCGGGACGAGGCGTACATCGACACGATCCGCCAGTTCAAACGGCAGGGCTGGGACTACTTCAAGATCGACACGCTGCGGCACGTGCTGTACGACAGCTACCGCCAGGTGCCCGACTACTGGAAGGCGCGCGGCGAATCGATGGAGGCCGCGTACCGGACGATCTTGGCGGAAACCAAGAAGGCCGCGAAGGACTCCTATGTGCTGGCGTGCTGGGGCACGATTCCCGAACTCGCGGGGCTGGCGGACGGCGCGCGGATCGGCGAGGACGTGGGACCGGACTTCGACAGCATGCGCCGCAGCGCGAAGTACATCGCGCAGTTCCAGTATCTGAACAACGTCGTGTGGCGCAACGACCCCGACTACATGTGCTTCCGCGTGCCCATCGACCAGGCGCGCGCGTGGGCGACGCTGACGTTCCTTGCGGGAGGCCATCTGATGGTGAGCGATCCCATCGCGGCGTACGACGCCGCGCACCTCGACGCGTTGCGCCGCGTGGGACCGCCCATCTTCACCCGCCCGCTCAACGTGGTCTCCCACGGTCCCGACCCCGAGTTCATGACGTTGAACGCCGAGAAGGGGGGCGAGCAGTGGACGGTCATGGCGCGGTTCGCGTGGCAGGATCTGCCCGCGCGGGAGGTCGCGACTCCGGGCAAAGGCCGGTTCCTGGCGTTCGATTTCTGGAACGAAGAGTTCTTGGGCAGCGTGGAGGCCGCGTCCTTCCGCGCGCTTCCGAAGGGCCAGTGCCAGGTGCTCTCCCTGAGGCCGGACCTCGGGCGTCCGCAGGTGCTGGGCACCAACCGCCACCTGAGCCAGGGAGCGTACGAACTCGAAAACGTTCGGTGGGCTAACGATCGCCTATCGGGCCGGTTTCTGCGCGGCCCGGGTCAGGCGTGGTCGGTCTTCATTCGCGTTCCCGCCGGCTGGAAGGTCGTGGAGGCATCCGTGCCGCACGCGCTGGACGGAGAGGTGCTGAAGTTGACGTTCCCGGTGGGCGGCGATCCGGCGGGCTGGAGCGTTCGATTCTCAAAGGGCGCACTGCACTAGAACGATGCTCCTCGCTCTCGTACTGCTCGCAACCACGTTCCAGAATCCGCTGAAGGACGCAGGCACGTTTCCGATCGCGGTGTGGCTTCAGGACCCCGGGCAGGCGACACGGTACAAGTCAGCCGGCATCAACCTTTATGTAGGGTTGTGGCAGGGTCCGACGGAGGAGCAACTCGCCGCGCTCAAGAAGGCTGGCATGCCCGTCGTGTGCGACCAGAACGCCGTGGGCCTTCGGCATCTTGCGGACCCCACGATCGTCGCTTGGATGCACGGCGACGAACCGGACAACGCGCAGGCGGTCATCGACCCCGCGACGGGGAAGCAGACGTGGGGCCCGTGCGTGCCTCCCGCCCGCATCGTAGCGGATTATCGGCGTCTCAAGTCGGCGGATCCGAGCCGGCCGGTGTTGCTGAACCTTGGCCAGGGGGTCGCCAACGACGCGTGGAAGGGCCGGGGCAACGGCGCGAAGCTCGACGACTACAAGACCTATGTGCAGGGTAGCGACATCGTGTCGTTCGACGTGTATCCCGTCGCGGGCGTCGGCGAGCCGCTCCAGCTCGGGCTTGTCGCCAAGGGAGTGGACCGCCTCAAGGCGTGGGCCGACGACAAGAAGCGGATCTGGACGTGCCTCGAGTGCACCGACATCGGAGCCAAGGGCAAGGCCACCCCTGCTCAGGTCAAGGCCGAGGCGTGGTCCGCGATCATCCACGGCGCCCGAGGGCTGATCTACTTCGTCCACCAGTTTCAGCCGAAGTTCAACGAGCACGCGCTGTTGGACGACCCCGAAATGCTGGCCGCGGTGACCTCGCTCAACAAGCAGATCCAACGGTACGCGCTTCGCCTCGGGAATGTGCGCCGCGCCGGGGTCATGTTCGACAACGGTATCCACAGCTGGGCGTCGACGGTGGGTGGCAATGCGACGTTGTTCGCGGTGTCGCTGGAGGACCATCCCGTGACCGCGGTGTTGCAGTTGCCCGCCGAACTGCGGCAGAGCGTTGTCGAGGAGATCGAGGAGGGTCGCATGCTCTCGCTTTACGACGGCAGAGCTGCCGAGACGTTTGCCCCGTACCAGGTGCACATCTACCGAATCGGCGCCCGCTAGGTCGTGGCACCCAGGGTGTTGCGACAGTCTGCGACGGGAGATCCGGGTTACACTGAACTGCTGTGTGGAAGTTCTGGCTGCCCGCATTGGCCCTGGGAATCGTCGCGCTTGTCGCTGCCTACCGGCGCCCGGCACCGGCAACGCAGTTCCGGCTGCTGGGCTTTCAGCGGGCGGAAGATGCGCCGGGTATGGTCGTGGATGGCGTTCGTCTGAGGCGCACCATCAGTCGCGCCGACTCCGTTGCCTTTGCCTGGGTCGACCTGGGTTCGCACCGGCCCAAAGATCTGAATCAAAAGCTGCAGCCCGGTGACGTTCTCTTCGCGCTGGAGGCAAAGAACGGCGACTCCTTCCCCCTGGAGGCGAACGTTGTCTCTGACGTCAAGCAGACCAGCGTGGCCTGCATCAACTTCCTGCCGGGATCGGGCGGGTCGTTCGTCGACCCGTGGCTCGTCGCTTCGATCGACGGCCGGGAGGTCGCGCGGTGGCCCCTGCCGAACTACCCCACCGACACGTTGCACATTCCTGCCGATGAGCCCACGGTCACCCGGATCGACGACGTCCTGGGTTTCTCCATCGAAGCGACCGCTACGAAGACGGTGCAAGAGAAGTTTGTGGGGAGGGAGACCGGCTTCGTGAACCTGCACCTGCGCTTGGACGGGCAATTCCCCCCCGACCTCGAAGTCTGGCTGCACCACTCGATCACCGAGTCCACATGGCGCAAGGAGCGGTACTGGAGCGGCGGCGGTTCTCGCTTCACCGAGCCGCGCTCGACGAGCGAAGGTCAGGGGGCGGAGTTTGCAGCCTATGCCGATCGGGTGCGTGTCGTGGGCGACGTCGAAGTGCGCCAGAGTTACGAGGAGGCGGCCGTGTTCCGCGGACTCTTGGTTTTGCGCGACCCGCGGACAGGACAGTTGGCGATCGCAAACAGGCGCGAGCAGCGGGTCGTGCTTTCGACTGGCCTTGAAGTGGTCATGCCGGTGTTTCAACTCCCGGTCGAGATGGATCCCTCCGGACAAGCCCAAGTGGGTTTCAACGTCACGTTCCCGCAAGGGACCCAGAACCTGGACTTGCCAGGAGCCCAGAACGTGTTGCGCTCCACCCACGGCGTTTCCCTGAGCTTCGGCAAGATCGTCGCGAACACGACCTGGTCGGGTGCGGGTGGAGGGATCAGCCGCGGCGGCTGGGCGGTCCGCATGTTGGTGGACCCGAAGAGTGTGAAGGCGGGCGTGAAGTTCGACGTTTCCTTGGGAGTGAAGCATCACGTCGTAGTGGGCAAGAAGGAGTTTCAACTCCTTGTTCCATTGCAGCGGCTGGATGGGTGAGCGACGATTCAGAGGGTGCCACGCCCGCTTGACGGGCGTGAGTTCTAGTCTCCGATCCCCTTAGGTTGCTGCCAAACTACTTCGGCAGCCTAACGATTCTTGCTGAGCGCAAAGTCACCGGACCCAGCAGCCCCGATTCCAGCAGCGGCGAGTCCTTGTTGTAGAAGTGCCAGGTCGTGAAGGCGATGCGCCCGGTCTTGGGCCGGGGTTCGCCCTTGACCAGCCAGTCCGGCCAACCCTTCAACCGGTTGCCAGCCCACTCGACATCGGGCGGGAGTTGCTCGTCCCCGATCAGGCGATTCGGCCACAGGTTGGTCACCCGCACTTCAAGCGCGTTCGCGCCCGGCTTCAGCGCCTGGGTGACGTCCAAGCGGAAGGGCTCCTTCCAGAGCACCCCGAGGCTCTTGCCGTTGAGAACGACCTCGGCGAAGTTCTTCACGCGCCCGAGATCCAGCCATACAACGCGGCCCGGAGCCAAGAACGCAGAGGGGACCGTGACCTGTTTCGTGTACGTGGCGGTCCCGGAGAAGTAGCGGACGCCGGAAACCGGGTGGTCGGTCCAAGAGATCAGCCTCGACAGTTCCACCTGAGGTGGGGCACCCAGCTTGGGCGGAAACGCAAGATGCCACGCCCCGCCGATGGCGAGGCGAAGGGGGCTGTCTGAGACGGCCACTGAACGCGTTGCACCGGTGCTGCTCTTGGTCGACAGCGTGCCCTTCGCCCAGGGGATCAGCTCGACCTCGCCCCGCGCGTTGGTGCGGAGCGTGGAGGAGGGGAAGGCGGGAGGAGCCGCAATTCTCAGGAGAGTCAATGTCTCGTTCTCTGCGACCGTTTGGCTCATCGCCTTTCCATCCAGCGTGTAGTCGATTCGAAGCCGCTTCACGACGTTGACAGCCGGATCGCCGAACATCCCGTTGGTCGCGGGGATCTCCACCTGACCCTCCGCCACGAGGCGGCGGACAGTCTCGGTGACATCCGCCCCGAGCCCGTCGGCCGTCTCGTAGCGCGCGCGTGTGATCACGATCTTCGGCGGGGCCACGACCTTGCGGTCGGGATCGACGAACTCCGCGGACACGAGATGCGCGCGGGTCGCGGGGCGTCGGAACACGACGAACGTCGAGCCTGCAGGATCGAAATGCAAAGGCACCGTGGTTCGTCCGCCCTCGACGCGGTAGGCTGGCGCGTCCCGCATCGTTCCTGTCGCGGCGTCCCACAGCTCGGGAACCCGGCCGGCGACCCGGAACGTGCACTCGACGTCCGCGGGCAGATACCGCTGGTTGGACACGAAGTACACCTCCGCTCCTTCCACCCGTCGGTGGATGAAGGCCGTGCGCCCGCCCCGGGCCTCGTAATCCGGCGAAACCGCGAGCCCGGCAAACACCTCTTCCAGAGGCTTGCCCCAAACGACCCGCCCTTGCCCGAAGCGGTGCTCCTTCACCGTCTCGCCGTCCAGACCGCCCCACACCTCCTCCGCAATGGCGCGCACTTCGGCATCGCCCCTCGGCACGTCGGCGAGGCTGGGGGATCGCGTCGGCTTCGGGCCGACCACCGTGGCACCCGCCAGCACGAGCGAGCGGATCTTGCGCGCCAGCCGCGGGGTCATGAGCGGGGAATCGGGCAGCACCAGCACGCGGTACTCCATACCGCTGGGGAGGATGATTCGGCCGTTGCGTACACCTGCTTGGCCAAGAAGCAGGGTGGCGTCGATGCCGTCGTAATCGTAGCCGGCGGGAATGGCGGGCTGGAGTTGACTGCGCGAGGGGAGATCGTTGGGCGCCCCTTCGCCGACGAAGTAGGCCGCGTCGGCCACGAACCGACCTTGCTGCAGCAGGAACTGGCAGCGCGCGACGTACCGCAGCCACGCAGAGGCTTCGTCCCACCACGTGATCGTGCGCTCAAGATGGGTGCCCCAGGGCCCCATCGTCATCCCCGGCTGCAGGTTCATCCAGGGCTGATGCGCGTAGCGATGGAAGATGTATCGGTTAATGCCCTGGGTGAACACGAAGTCGCCCAGCGCTTTGATCGAGTACGGCTCGACGAGGTAGCGGCCGCGCTGCTCGTCGGCGGTGAAGGACTCGGCGCCCACCACCTGGTGCCCGTACGTGTGACCGATCGAGGCGGCGAGCTTCGTGGTCTCCATCGCCCCACCGCTGACCCAGAACTCGCCCATCGGAATGTCGGCGCGGCCTCCCGCCTGCATCGTATCGAAGCCGCCGTTGCCGTAAGGCTCGGTGGAGAACTGGAGTCCCGCCTTGTGGCACAGCTCCCCGAAGTAGCCGAAGTAATTGTCGGCATAGAGGTCCGCGATCGTGCGTCGGAAGTCCCACAGGAAGCGCTCGGTCGTCGCCGGGCTGCCGATCGTCCAGCCCGCGATGGTCGGCAGGTAGGGAAGTGGGTCGTAGCCTCGGCGCGCGCGGAACTCTTCTCGGAACTTGGGGGTCCAGTTCTGGCTGCCGACCTCGTAGCTGTCAATCAGCGCGTTGTTCAGCACTTTGCCGGCGAGGGGCCCGACGTCGGCGAGCACCTTGGCCATCATGCCGGCCCAGTGCATATCGAGCGCCTCGCGGCTGAGCTTGTCCACTTCCAGCCCATCGCCTTCGGGCGGCGCCGGATGGTTGTCTTTGCCCGTCGGGGTGTGCCCCATGCGCAAAATCGTCCAGTTGCCCGCAGGCACGTCCCATTGGAGATGGCCAGTGGCGTCCATTTTGGAGGTGAGATCGATCAAGCCCTCCAGCGGGACCGGCGCGGAGGTCGCCGGCTGGTCGAGCGGTCGCAGGCCGTCGGTGCGCACGACGCCCGTGCGCCCGAGGAACTGTGGGGGTTGCGCGCCCTTGCCTCCCGCGGGAGTGCGGAACGCGAACACGGCGATGTCCTTGTGGTAGTCGACCGCGCGCACCACCTGCGGCGCTTTGGGGATGGCAAGGGTCTTTGAGAAGTGCGCGGGGCCGGAAACGGTCTCTTCCGACCAGGCCAGCACCTGCATCGCGTTTTCGGGCGTGATCCAAGGTCCGCCGCTGCTCGACCAGCCCGCGCAGTTGTGGATGCACAGCTCGAGCCCGACGCGGTCGGCCTCCTTGACCGCGTGGGTCATCATCGCGCGCCACTCGGGGCTCATGTAACCCACGGGTCCGGCGGGGATGCCCACGGCTACGGTGAACATCTGGGCGCCTCCCATCCCCGCCTTGGCCATCGCCTCGAGATCGGCGGTGATACCCTCCTTCGTGACGTTGCCGTCCATCCAGTGCCACCACGTGTGCGGCTTTGCGGAGGCCGGCGGGTTCACGAAACCCCGGGCCAGAGGGTCCTGCGAGAGCACGGGCGTAGGGGCGAGCGACGAGGCGAGCGCGATGAGCGTTAGAAGCATTCCAACTCCTCCCGCTCCATCATGCGTCAAGGCGCATGGCGCGCGCCACGGGTCAGTCTCCGGAAGGTTCCGGGACGACCAGCGACGTCCAATGGATCAACTCGCCGCGCCCGACCTCGGAGCGGTCGCCAAACTCGTGCTCCAGTTCCGTCAGTCTGGCAAGAAACGCGTCGCGGTCATCGGGCTGCAGCCAGAGTTGGGCGCGCGCGATCCGAAGCGACTTGGGCGATGGGACGGAAGCCTGGGCGGCAAGGAACTCCCGCTCCGCGGCCCGCAGCGTGGCCTTGACGAGCCGCGCGCGCAACTCGAGGTCTGCGCCGCGGGCGATTTCGAAGCGGTCTGCCGTCACGGCATAGACCGTTTCGGCCCGGCGTTTCCCCCTCTGCTTACCCACCATCCGGACGAGCCCTGTGGCGACCAGTTTGCGGAGGGGGTAGTAGAGCGACTTCGGATCGGCAGCGACTCGGCGCGCCAACTCGGCGACGGATCCAGGCCCGAAGGCCCTGAGTGCGAGGACCAGTTCGGAACGGAGGGGGTCGGCAAGCGCCTCCATTTGAGGTTCGGTGAGCACAATTCTCTGTTTCATGGAACCGATGAGTGTAATTCACTGTAATATTACACTATATGTTGTCCATGCTAGCCTCTCTCATGCTGATGCAGGGCTCAGCTGCCCCCGACTTGCCCAAAACCGTCGACGCACGTCTCCAAGAGGCGGCCTCCGACGGATTCAGCGGATCGGTTCTGGTCGTGCACGGCGGCAAATCGGTCCTGTCCAAGGGGTATGGCTTTGCCGATCCCAAGGCGGGGCGCAAGGTGACCCCTTCGACGATCTTCTCCATCGGCTCGGTAACGAAGTGGTTCACCGCCCTCGTCACGCTCCGGCTGGAACAGGACGGCAAGTTGAAGCTGAGCGATCCCATCGCGCGGCTCATCGACCACGTGCCCGCCGACAAGCGGAGGATCACGATCGAGCAACTGCTCGCGCACACGGCCGGACTGGGCGATTACATCGACCGGCCCGGCGAAGGGGGCGACTTCGCCAAGATCGACCGAGCGACGGCGCTCAAACGCATCCTTGCCGAGAAGCTGAAGTTCGAGCCTGGGACCAAGACCGAGTATTCAAACGTCGGTTACACCTTGCTGGCGATGATTCTTGAAAAGGCTTCGGGGCAGAGCTACGAGGAGTGTGTGCGCAACCTCATCTTCAAACCCGCGGGCATGGCGCGTTCGGGGTTCTTCGGCGATCGACTGTGGCCCGAGGACCAGTTCGCCATCGGACAACGCGCCAAAACGCATGGAACGAGGAACATGGCCTATCACTGGGGGCCCGTGACCTGGTCTCTCAAAGGGGCGGGAGGCATTGTCTCGACGTCCGAAGACCTCGGAAAGGCCGTGTTGGCGCTGACCCAGGGCAAGATCCTGAGCATGGCCAACGAGCCACGGATGTTCCGTGCGGTCTTCGAGCACGAGGGTTACGGATGGATGGTCGGTCGCACAGCGGCGGGCACCCCGTTTTGCAACGTCGGCGGCGGGGACGACTTTGGTTTCCAGGCCGCGATCCTCTACATGCCGCACGAGGGCGACCTTGTGATCACCTGCTCGAACAGCAATACACCGGAGAAGATGCGGGTCGCCATCATGGACGTCCTTCGAACCCTCGAGGGAGGGTAACCCTACAGGGCTCGGGCGGCGTATGGAAGAGCATGCTGGCGATCTTGGCGGCGGTGGGGGTGGCGCTTTCCGTCGGAACGATGCAGCCCGAGCGGTGCAGCGTGAATCTTCATGCCGAGGTGGCCACTGTAACCGCGGGGCAGCCGTTTTGGGTCGCGCTCCAGTTTGAAATCGAGCCGGGTTGGCACATTTACTGGACCAACCCGGGCGATTCGGGTCTGCCCACGGAGATTCGTTGGAAGCTCCCGCCCGGGTTCCGCGTTTCCGAGGTTCGGTGGCCGACGCCGCACCGTTTCGAAGCGGGGGGGCTGGTCAGTTACGGCTTCGAAGGGGCACCCATCGTGCTCGCGCGGATCGTGCCGCCCGAGCGGTTGGATCAAGCGTCCCCGACGGCCATCGGGGTCGAGACGGACTGGATGGTGTGCAACGAGAACTGCGAGCTGGGCTCCTCCAACGCCGGGCTCGAGTGGGGGCGCGCTCCCGCAACCGCCAAGCTCTTCGAAACCGCCCGTGCGGCCCTTCCGCGACCGGGGACGGCGTTGAATGCCCGAGCCGTCCGGACGGAGAAGGGCTGTCGGCTGCAGTTCCACCTGCAGGGGAAGCCGGAGGTGGCCGGGGCGACGTTCTTCGCAGCGGCCAGCGGGCTTGTCTCACCTGGTGCCGCCCAGCAGGTCAAGCGAGAGGCGGGGACCTACGAACTGAGTCTCGAGACCCTCCCCGGCGCCAAGCAGCCGGGATCTTTGGACGGTGTTCTCACCGTATCTTTTGCAAACAAGACAACGGAGTCTTATTGGATCAAGGCTCCCTTCAGCCTCGAAGGAGGCAAGGAGTGAGATGATGATGAAGCAGGTAATCGCGTTGGGCGCTCTAGGCGCCGTGGTGTGCGCGGGTGCGTTCACGTTCGGCAACAGGGCCCCGGAAGCGCCCGATTTCAAATTGGCCGCCGCAAGCGGCAAGACCCTGTCCCTTACGGACTTCAAGGGCAAGTACGTGATTCTCGAATGGTGGAACAACGGGTGCCCTGTGGTCGGAAAGCACTACCGCAGCGAGAACATCCCGAAGCTCCAGAAGGAGTTCATCGAGAAGGGCGCGGTGTGGCTCACCATTGTGTCGTCGGCCCCAGGAAAGCAGGGTTACGTGACCACGGAGAACGCCATGACCACGATGAAGGGCATGGGCGGGCAACCCACCGACATCCTGTTCGATACGACCGGCGAAACGGGCAAGGCGTACCGCGCCACCGCGACGCCTCAGATCGTGCTGATCGGTCCGAAGGGCGAGATGCTCTACAACGGAGCGATCGACAACAACCCGCGGGCCAGCGGAGCGGCGATCCTGCAGTCCGAGAACTACCTGCGCCGCGCGTGGGACGAGGTGCACGCCGGCAAGCCGGTCTCGACCCCTTCCACGCAGGCGTACGGCTGCGCGGTCAAGTACTAGGCGCCCCCCTGGGGGGGCGCCGCTGGTCGTGGGTCGTTGGTCGTCTGTCGTGTTCTCCCTCTCCCTCTGGACGACAAAGGATCGACGACAAACGACCAACGAACTCGCTATCATGAACCCGGGATGGCGCGCACGACGAACCACCGGGCCAAGCGGGACCTGATCGGCTACCTGTTCATCAGCCCGTGGCTGGTCGGGTTCCTGGTGTTCACCGCGTGGCCGTTCGTGCAGAGCATCTACCTGTCGTTCACCCGCTACAACATCGTGACGGCCCCGAAGTGGGTGGGCGGAGCGAACTACCAGATGCTGCTCACCCAGGACGAGCTCTTCTGGAAGTCGGCCTGGGTGACCCTGCGCTACGCGGCGATCTCGGTGCCCATCGCGATCGTGATCGGGGTGGTGCTGGCGTTGCTGCTCAACGCCGACGTGAAGGGCATTGCGGTGTTCCGCACGGTGTTCTTTCTGCCCTCGATCGTGCCGGTGGTGGCGACGTCGGTGCTGTTCATCTGGCTTCTGAATCCCAACATCGGACTCATCAACCGCATGCTCGCCCTGATCGGGGTCGACGGGCCCGCTTGGCTCAACACCGCTCCCTGGGCCTTCTACAGCCTGGTGATGATGGCGCTTTGGGGGGTGGGCGGCAGCATGGTGATCTACCTTGCGGGGCTCAAGGACATTCCGACCTACCTCTACGAGGCCGCGACGATCGACGGCGCGAGCGCGGTCCACAAACTGCGACACGTGACGCTTCCGATGCTCACCCCCGTGATCTTCTTCAACCTGGTGATGGGCATCATCGGCGCGTTCCAGACGTTCACGCAGGCGTTCGTGATGACCCCCGGGGGAGGGCCGCAGGACAGCACCTATTTCTACAGCCTCTACCTCTACAACCGCGCCTGGAAGTACCTCGACATGGGCTACGCGAGCGCGATGGCGTGGATGTTGTTCCTGGTGATCGTGGTGCTCACCGCTCTGGTATTCCGCACGCAGCGGAAGTGGGTGCATTACGGTGGCTAGGGATATGGGAGTGCGCGACCTTGGTCGCGCCGTGTTCCCGAGCAGCTTGCTGCAAGTTGGCGCCGGACAAGTCCGGCGGGTGACAGCGCGGGCGAGCTCGCGTACTCCCAAAGGGGGGGCACTGTGAAGCGCATCCTCGTTTGGGCGAGCCTCCTGGCCCTGGTGGTTTTCATCGTGGCCACCGGTTCCAGCACGCCGCGCAAGTATCCAGACCGCAAACTCGTTCGCTTCTGGCATCGCTGGCAGGGGGACTGGGAGAAGCAGGTCCAGAAGATCGTGGACGCGTTCAACGAGAGCCAGGACCAGTACGAGGTTGTGCCGGTCAGCGTGCCCGGCGGTGGTTCGTCGGAGGCGAAGTTCATTCTTGGCGTGATCGGCGGCGACCCGCCCGATCTCATGTCGATGGGCAGCGGCGGACTGCCCAACCTCGCGTCCAACGGATTCCTCACCGACCTCGGGACCCTCATGTCGCCCGAGGACAAGAAGCGGTTCTTCGAAGAGAGCTACCCCTCGATCAGGGAGACCGGCATGTACGAGGGCAAGTGCTACGGCGTCACCATCGGCGCGGACCTCATGGCGCTCTACGTCAACGTCCAGCAGATTCGCGACGCGGGCTACGACCCCGACAACCTGCCCAAGACCCTTGAGGGCCTGGAGGAGCTCGGCCTCAAGCTGAACCGGTACGACAAGCAGGGGAACCTCACCCGCCTGGGCCTGCTGATCAACGATGTGTCGTATCTCGCCCACCTCTATGGCGGGGGGTTCGACGTGCTTCCAGACGGCACCCCAAAGCTGGACACGCCGCAGAATCTGCGCGCCTTGCAGAACATCGTCGATTTCCGCAAGAAGGTCGGGTTCGACAACGTGCTGCGCTTCCAGGCGGGGCTGAACGACATCGAGGGCGCCGCGTCGTGGGCGTTCATGCACGGCGATCTCACCATCACCTACGACGGACAGTGGCGCGTCGAAGAGCTGCGCAAGTTCAAGCCCGACATGGAGTATCGGGTGATCCCCATCCCGCCCCCGGCCCAGGGGGGCACGCCGCTGGGAGGGCTCGTGGGGGGCAACTACATGATCGTGCCGATCTCGGCCAAGCAGAAGGAGGGTGCGTGGGAGTTCCTCAAGTTCTGGACGGGCCTTGAGAACCCGGACCGGGCCGCGACGTTCTACAACCTCGGCGGATGGTTGCCCTACTCGCCGGCGGTCGCCAACTCCCCCACGTTTCAGAGGTGGCTCAAGGCCAACCCACAGTTCCAAGCGTTCCTCGACATCTTGGCCAGTCCCAACTGCAAGGCGGCACCCTCGATCCCGAACCTCAGCTTCCTCAACGACCTGATCGTTCGCGCCGAGGATCAGGCGGTGCGCGGAGCCGTCACGCCGAAACAGGCGCTGGAAACGTTGCAGAAGCGGTTCATCGAGGAGAGAGACAAACGGAGGTCGTTGGGCTATGACCAATAACCGTCTCTCCGCCGCCTCGAAGATCGGGATCTATACCGCCCTGGTGCTGCTCAGCATCCCCGCCCTGATGCCGATGCTGTGGATGGTCTCCACCTCGCTCAAGGGCAACGAACAGATCTTTGCGGGCGGCGATTTCAATTTCAAAGCGCTGATCCCTTCGCCGCTGGTGACCACGAATTACCCGGACGCGTTGCAGAACATGCCGTTCTTCCTGTACCTGCGCAACACGCTGTTGTTGTGCGGGCTGACCGTGGTGGGGGCCGTGGCGAGCAGCGCGCTCGTGGCCTACGGGTTCGCCAAGATCGAGTTTCGGGGCAAGAAGGTGTGGTTCGCGGTGATGATCGCGACGATGGCGTTGCCCGGCCAGGTCACGATGATCCCCGTGTTCAGCCTTTTCCGTTCGTTGGGATGGTACGGCACCTACCTGCCGCTCGTGGTGCCCTCGTTCGCCGCGTCCGCGTACTACGTGTTCCTGCTCACGCAGTTCTTCAAGACGCTCCCCATGGAGATGTCCGAAGCGGCCCAGGTGGACGGGGCCGGCGACTGGACCATCTTCCGCTCGCTCGTGCTGCCCCTGTCGAAACCTGCGCTCGCCACGTGTGCGCTGTTCCAGTTCATCGGCACGTGGAACGACTTCCTCGGCCCCTTGCTGTACATCAACGACCCGGCCAAGTACACGCTGGCTTACGGTCTGCAGCAGTTCGTGTCGCACTACGGCGGGTTCTTCGCGCAGCTCATGGCCGCGGCCACGATCTTCACCCTCCC